>JAJDOH010000288.1 GCA_022340265.1 Deltaproteobacteria bacterium
GCCGTCAACAGACCATCACATTTGAAAATCATGCCGATAACGTCAGGAACCGTATCGGGCCTCACCAGAATCGTCTTTTTTTCCGGATACTTTTCGGCAAAAAGGACCAGGTCATCATCCCCGAATGCCAGAATGCCGCTCAACGCACCCCCCCCGATGCCGATACCTCTCCCCACAAGGGCCATATCTTCTTTCTGGGTTTCAAACACCCTCACATGGGTTTCACACCGAATATTCTGATTGCGAACCTGAAGGATGTAGAGGTCTTCGGGTTTTTCAGACTCAAAGGTGAATTCGATTTCCTGATGCGTAAACCCGAGATTGCCCAGCAGCTCCCTGGCGAGCGCGTGAATTTTCCTGTAGATGTCCGGAAAAGCCTCCTGCAGAGACGTACCCTCAAGATTCAGCTGTTTTCGCTGGGTTTTACCCACCGGCAGGGAATGCACCAGACCGGAAACGATGTCTTCCCCCTGACTGCTCAAATTGAAATCGCCGAAAAGATGAACGCCGGGCCGGCCCCGGGTAGGGTTATGGGTAAAAGCCACTCCCGAACCGGACTTTTCATTGCGATTCCCGAACACCATCTGTTGAACAATCACGGAAGTCCCCCAGTCTTCGGATACCTTGAGGTACTCACGATACACCTTTGCCTGTTCAGATGACCAGGAGTCAAAAACAATAGAAATGGCTTTTTCCAGTTGACGCATGGGGTCCTGCTCAAATGCCTTGTCGTGTGTTTCAAGCACCCGTTTGTAGGCAAAGGCCAGTTCTTTCATCTGATCGACACTCAGGCCCGTTTTGTATGCCACCCCGTATTTCTTTTTGTGGTCGGAAATGACCTTGTCAAAAACATCCCTTCGGATGTCGTAGCTCATCCCCCAGTTCTGCAGCAGACGCCGGTAGGAATCCCATGCGGCCCACCCGAAACCGGGCTCTTTACTCAGGCTGATCGCAATCTCGTCGTTCATGCCCACATTCATGAACGTCATCATGGCACCGGGCATGGAAACGGCAGCTCCGGATCTCACGGACAAAAGCAGCGGATTCTGAGGATTTCCATACTCCCTGCCGCATAGTTTTTCCAACTCCCTGATTTGAAACCTGATTTTCCTGTCCAGCTCCGCTTTCAGCTGCGGATGACTATAGATGGCGTGACGTTCACGAAACACTTCGGTGGTCAGGACAAATGCCGGCGGAACTGGAATACCGGCCCCATAGAGTTTTTTGAGGAAATACCCCTTTTCCCCCACAAAAACTTTGTTGTCCATTTTGGGCGATTTGCGGTTGAAGGGACTGACAATCAAGTCGGGATTGTACCGCATGATGCTGTTGATAATATCCGGGCTGAAATTGTCCACCATATTGTGAAGGGTTTTCAGGATACCGACAATGAATCCATCGAATTTCTGGAGGAGGAAGCAGTTGGATATCATTTCCCGGTTGAACTCTTCGGTTTTCTGCATCAGGATCCGGTTCCTTTTTTCCCTTGAAAGATCCGGGTCCCTCATGAAAAGCTGCGGCACAATGACATTTAACGGATACTCATAAGACCTGATAAAATATTCATTGATGATTTCTCGAATCCGTTCCGACATGAATTCAAAAATATTGGTGTACTGCCCCAGGCTGAAGGTGGAAGAGGTGAGAGAGTATCGAAACATCTGGAGATTGCTGTTAAAGCCCTCGTTGATAATGCCGTCCAGTTCCATCCCCTCTTTGAAAAATTCAAGCACCCTGTAAATGCGATTGAGCGTCGTGGCTGATATGTAGTTCAGATTGATATCTGCGATGATGCCGTCCATCAAATTTGCGGCCACTCTTTCAAGTCTGAAAATAAGCCCCATGGCTTCAAACTTTTTCTCACGGTAAACACCGTACATGGAAGGAATGCCGAAGGCCACGTGGCGTTTGTAATAAATACTTTCCCATGCCTCGCTGGGTTCCGGGTTCAGGATGATCTTTTTGAGGTCTCCCATCAGCACGAAAACCTTTTTTAATGCCCCTGGATAATGCTTCTTTTCCATGCAGGCTTTGAACTCTCTGATGTCCTCATTTTGGAGAAAGCTGTAACGTTTTAAAACGGAGACGATGTTCACCGTATCAAAAGAGTACTTTTCCCGCAGCAGCGCATAAAGGTGACAAATATGAAGAAATCTCTTTCGATCAATCTCATTAACGTCCGGAACCGACGCCAGCAGCGCCGCCAGTTCCTTATGGTCCATATTAAGAAATTTTTCAGGGACGCAATTTTGGTCATGACACAACGTCCTGAGCAGGGTATGAACGGGCTTAAACCATCTCCCTTCCAAATCGATGGCATCATATACATCGGCGGGGACAAACCGTTTCAGGGCCGTTAAATCCGCATCGTACCAGAAATGAAATATTTTCCGTGTCATATCGATGAGGGTGTTGTTCCCCTCGATGTGGACCTGTTTTCTCAGAAAGTGAATCAACCGATCGTTTCGGTGGGATAATTCGTCCATGGAAGTGGTCACATGGCGGATTTCACCCTCAGCACCAATTTCATTAAAGTAGACCGGAAAAATAAAGGAGAGCTGTTTTATCTTTTTGTAAAACGGTGAAATATTGGAATTCAGAATATTGGTGATGTCCCGCTGAAACAGGTCCGTGTCCGAAATATAAACCCCGCCCAGGCGCAGGTTAACAATTAACGCCGACAGAAGCTTCTCGGGGATGGCGGAACCGTATTTCAAAATCTCAAGCCAGACCCGGATGTTTTTGAGATGATTTTTGTTCACATGGGTTTTCCAGCTTTTGTCCACATAAACGACGCCCGGGAATTCAAACCCGAAATCAATGAGCTTCTTTTCAAAATAATTGACCCGGAATCGATCTTCCGAATCATCAATATCGATAATCTTTTTTCCCAGGGTGGCAATGCAGTTGAGAATGGGAGAAGTATGGTCATTCCGAAAAACCATGAACATTTCGAAGATTTTATCCAGAAATTCGAAGAGCTCGTTCAGATCAATCTCACCGACAACTCTCGCCAGCAAAAAATTGATGTCCCGAATCAGGCGGTCTTTCAGGCCGGACATTCCCGGAAGGTAAAGGAGGTAAAAGGTGTAATAGAACTTTTCAATAAATTTATCAAATTTATCACTTAGCTGTCTGAATTTGTTTGCGATATCGCTATAAGAGGGGATATCTTCAACTAAATCATCAAATGTTTTCGAAAGGTTCAGCTTTTCTTCAAGATCGCTGAAGTACCCTTCTCCAAGCCGCCCAATGACCGTTGTGTAATCGCGATGAAAAACGTTTTGATTTTTCCGGTACCATGCTTCAATGTTCGTGGTTTCCTGCCAGACGTTAACGCTGGCTTTCAGAACCTGCTTTGTTAAAGTGAAAATCTGATCTTCGAATTCGACCTGATGCGCCGTTTTCAGCAAGTGCTTTTTGAAAAAAGCCGAACAAGAGATATAGATATCCCGGTTGTTCACCAGATTCTTTTTCAAAAGGCTCGTACAGGCATGAACCGTTTTTCCATGTTTTTCCGGAAATTCCGCCAGAAGATCGATAAATTCGACCAGGGTTCTGACAATGGTCTCTTTTAGCTTATCATTCATTTGAGGGGATAGAAGCAATTGGCCCAGGCTTTCGACCATCAACTGGAACGCTTCGGTTGCATTTTCCAACTCCCCATAAAACCAGAAATCGTTCAGGACGATTTTCCTCAGTTCCCCCACCACAAAGCCATGATTGGCATAGGGATGGTGGTATTCCGTCATGCACTTCTGCGCCCGTTCATGAATGCCGAAATGGGATGCGGACAGATCAATAAATTCACGATACCGTTTCGGAACATGAACTTTGATTTTTCGCGTCTCTTCTAAATTGACTTCCAGCGCTTCCGATTGAATTGCTTGTTCCATGGTCCTTGTCCGGAACTGTGGTTTCATCCTGTGCAAGTAAAAACCCGGCGTGCAAAAAAACCTTATTTTTGCCTACTCTGGACAATAATTACATCTGCTGAAAAAAAAGCACAAGGGGATAAGATAAAAAAACAGAAAACACTAACGATTTAGTGAGGGCGCCAAAAGGGAGAAAAGAGGCATCTAAAATTATTCTTTTCAAAAACGCCACAGATTGTGTATAGGGAAATACATCGAAACTGCAGTTGCGCAATCATTATCAGGAGGTTTAAGAAAATGAAATTTAGTCGTCTCATCATTCCGGCGTTGGTCTTTTTATTGTGCATCCCTTCCGTGGTCCAGGGCGGCCTGTCGGACAACCCTCAGGTCATCATGGAAACATCAAAGGGGACCATTGTTCTGGAGGTATTTCCCGATGAAGCACCGGAAACCGTCAAAAATTTTCTGCGCTACGTGCGCTGGGGTCACTACGACGGAACCATTTTTCACCGGGTCATTCCCGATTTCATGATTCAGGGGGGTGGCTTCACGAGGGACATGCAAAGAAAGACCACTGAAATGCCCGTTCAGAACGAAGCGAATAATGGGCTCAAGAATGACCGGGGCACCGTGGCCATGGCGCGCACACCGGATCCTCACAGCGCCACCGACCAGTTCTTTATCAATACCAAAAGCAACAGCTTTCTGGATCACAAGGATACAACCGCCCAGGGATGGGGCTATGCCGTATTTGGGAAAGTCGTCAAGGGAATGGACGTGGTGGATGCCATTTCAGACGTCAAAACCGCCAAAAAAGGGATGATGAGCGATGTTCCGGTGGAACCGGTCACCATCATCAAAATGACCGTCAAGGAATAGAACCCGGACGGGCTAAATCCGGCTTACTCCGAATCTTTCCTGAAGACTGCTTAAAAGGGAGCAGAGAACCGGCACCACCACCAGGGTCAACAGTGTGGCCACGGCCAGACCGAAGATCACTGCCACAGCCATGGGACCCCACCACTGGCTGGACTCATTGCCGATATCCCATGCCACCTTTCGAAAATCGAAGCTGATCCCCGTGGCCATGGGCAAAAGCCCCAAGATGGTCGTTATGGCGGTCAGCATCACCGGCCGAAACCGCACCATTCCCGCTTTGATCAGGGCATCGCGAGCCGCCATGCCCCTGTCCTTCAGTTGGTTGTAATAATCGATCAAAACGATGGCATTGTTGACCACCACACCGGCCAGGCTGATCACGCCGATACCGGTCATGATCACACCAAATGCCATATTCGTGACCAAAAGGCCGAAAAATACGCCGATGAGGGAGAGCAGAACCGAGGTCAGGATGATAAAGGGCGTCATGAAGGAATTAAACTGCGTTACCAGAACCAGAAAAATGATAAACAGCGCGGCAACAAAGGCCTTGCTCAAAAAAGCGGCGGACTTTGCCTGTTCCTGCTGTTCCCCCGAGAACCGATATGCGTATCCGCGGGGCCAATGGATACGGGTCTTGATACGCTGGTCAATCTCTTTTATGATATCGTTGGCCAGTCTTCCGGACACGTCACCCGATATGGTCACCACCCGTTTCTGATCCAACCGCATAATCGCCCCGAGCCCGCTGCTGAGCTTTACCTCCGCCAGGGATGTGAGCGGTATGGGCTCCCCTTTGGGACCTGAAACCGTAATCCGCTTGAGGCTTTCCAGCGAACGGCGGTCCTTGTCGGGCAGGCGGGCAATAATATCGTATTCGTCCTTTCCTTCCCGATAAACACCCACCTTTGCACCGTTAATAGCCGTTTTCACGGTATAGGCGATGGTGTAGGTATCCAGACCCATAAGCGCCGCTTTTTCCTTGTCCACGCGAACGCGAATCTCGGGTTTTCCCTTCACGAAATTGTCCTTTAAATCCACCAGGCCCGGAATATCTTTGATCTCCTTTCTGATTGCGGCAGCCAGTTCACCCAGAACATGAATGTCCTTGCCCGATATTTCAAGGTTTACCGGCGCGCCCGTAGGCGGGCCTTCCTTTTCCTTCTCCACCTGCACCTCAGCCCCTTTGACGGTGCTAAGGGCCTTTTCCCGGACCTCTTTCACCACGGTGGACGAAAGGGTTTTGCGGTCATGAAAATCCTTAAAATCCAGTGCCACGCGGTTGATATGCGTCCCCGTGCCCCCCTGTGAAAACGGGTCGCCCCCTTCGGCGCCGATATTGGAAATCACATAGCGGATATCTTCATATTTGGATACAATATTTTCCACCAGTCGCACCAGGTTGTCGGATGTATCCAGGTTGGTGCCTTCGGGCGCCTTGACGTGGATATAGGCCCGTCGAGGCTCGGTATCCGGCATGAATTCGGTCCCTTTTCCGAAGGCCCCGTACAGCAGGATGGATAGCACCAGCATCACAAATGCGGTGAGTACCACCACCAGCCGGTGATTTAAAGACCAGTTCAGAAGAACCAGATAGGTTCGTTTGAGAAACGGCTCTCTGGATGCTTCATTCTTCTTCTCGGTCTTTGGAAGCTTGACTGTTTGATACCGGGCAGAGAGCACGGGATTGATCACAAGGGCCACAAACAGCGAAGCCGAAAGCGCCATGATCAACGTCTCGGGAAGATATCCCATGAATTCTCCCATGATCCCCGGCCAGAACAGCATGGGCAAGAACGCCCCCAAAGTGGTAATGGTGGAAGTGATGACCGGCCAGGCCACCTGGTTGGCACCGGCGAGAGCCGCCTCCTCTCGGCCCATGCCCTCCTGCATATGCCGGTAGATGTTCTCGACGATGACGATGCCGTTATCCACCAGCATCCCCAGGGCCAGAATCAGGGAAAAGAGCACCACCATGTTCAGGGTCACGCCAAATGCGGCCAGGAGGATGAAGGTGATGAGCATGGAATAGGGAATGGCCAGAGCCACAAATACCGCAGATCGGCCACCGATAAAAAGGAGAATCACCGCCACCACCAGGATCAGGCCGGACAGGATGTTGTTTTCCAGGTCCGCCACCATCAACCGCACATCATTGCTCATATCGGAAGTGAGATCGATTTTGAGATTGGGCGGCAGAAGGGGCTTCATTTCCTTTACAACGGCCTTCACCTGATCCGTCACCGCGACGATGTTTTCTCCGCTCCGCTTCTGAATGGCCAGGGTGACGCTTTTTTCCCCGTTAATGCGGCTGCGGGTGATCGGGTCCTTGTAACTGTCCCGAATGAAGGCCACGTCTCTCAGATAAACCGGTTTACCTTCCCGCACGAAAGCCACAATGGAAAAAATCTCCGCCGGATCCTGGAAATCCTCCGGTACACGGACCAGATACTTTGCCTGGCCGATGTCCATGCTGCCGCCGGGCATGTTCACGTTGCTCTTGCTGACGGCATTGATGAGGCTTGAAAAGGGAACCCGATAGGCCCCGACCCTGTCCAGATCAAATTCCACATGGATTTCCCGCTCCAGACCACCGCTCAAACGGGCATCCAACACGCCGGGGATGGACTCCAGACGGTCTTCCATGTCTTCGGCAAACTGCTGCAGGCGCCTTAGGCTGAAGGGCCCCGACAATACCACACGAATGACCGGCAGGTCCGAGAAATTGACCTCCTGAATTACCGGATCATCGGGAAGATCGCCGGGCAGGTCTTTCTTGGCCTGATCCACCTTATCCCGAACCTTTTGAAGGGCATCGTCAATATCCACTGAGGGGAGAAATTTGACGGCCACCGTGGAAATGCCTTCGGCGGAGGTGGACCGGATCTCCTCCACATCGGAAATTCCTTTCAATTTGCGTTCGATGGGGATGGAGATCAACTCCTCCATATCCTCGGGCGCAACCCCTTCATAGGTGGTGGTAACAAAGACATAGGGGATGGTGATATCGGGGAAATTCTCACGGGGCAGGATGATGTAGCAGTAAATTCCGGCGACCAGGATAAAGACCATGAGGGTCAGGACCGAGACCTGCCTCTTGAGCGCGATCTGATTGAGAATCATTGGACCTGGACCTGCATCCCTTCCTCAACATCACGCTGGCCGGTGACAATCAGGTGATCTCCCGGGTTCAACCCGTCGGTAATCTGGACACGGTCCCCCGCGATAACACCGATGGATACGGTGCGGGCACGGGCAATACCCTCTTCTTCCACAAAAAGAAGGCGTTCGCCCCCTTTGTCCTGAAGGGCAAAGAGCGGCACAGAGAGCGCATCGGGGATCAGGCGCCTCAAAAACGCCACCCGGGCAATCATGCCGGGCCTGATTTGATGATTGGGATTTTCAATCAGAACCCTCACCCGGAAGGTTTTGGTGGCGGGATCCGCCTTGAAGGAAACGAAATCCACCTTTCCCTTCAACCGAAGATCGGGAAGAGCATCAACGGTAACCATCACCTCCTGGCCTTTGTTCAGGTATCGTACGTCCAGTTCCGGCACATTCACATGAATTTTGATTTTATCCACATTCACCAGTTCAACCATGGGCTGGCCACGTTTGATAAACTCCCCTTCGTCCACATGGAGATAGTTGACCATACCGCCGATGGGAGAGTGGGGAAACCCGCGGTCATATTCCACCTTCGCCTTCAGCAGGTCACTTTCCGCCAGCGTCTTATCGGTTTTTGCCCGTTCCAGTGCCTCTTTGTGCACAATACCGCGGTCAAACAGCGTTTTTCGCCGGTCATAAAGATCCTTGGTCAGTTCGGCGGATGCCTCTGCCCGTGAAATGATGGTTTTAAGCGACGACACGTCAATTCGGGCCAGAAGCTGTCCCTTTTTGACTTCCTCTCCTTCACGGGGGCCGATCCATTCCACGCGGCCGTCTTTGTCCGCGGCCACCATGACATCCTGCCAGGCTTCGGTTTCTCCCGGCAGCACCAGTACATCCTGAATGGGACCGGGTGTCACTTTGACCACATCCACTTTGATGACTTTAGCAACGTCGCGGACCTTTCCCGGTTCCGCCTGGCTTTCCGAACCGCGACATCCTGCCGCCAGAACCGAAAGCGAAAGAAGTATCAAACAAAAACCCATCCACCTGAGTAAACATTTCATGAAAAGACTTCTCCTGAGATACTATTCAAGGGATCCGAAGTTTTCCCAGAATTCCGGCTCATCGCTCTGCCAGTCCGGTCCGAATTTTTCCTCATAAAAGGATCCCATTCGTTCAAGCCACTGGTTTTGCAGGTTCGTCCCTTTTTTCCGGGCCACCAGAATATCGTTTAAAAAGTCGTCGATATGGGCCATCTCTTCCTTTGGAACGTAATAGGCTGCGCCGTTTTTGAAAGACCGGACCGTATGGCCAACGCTCAGCGCATTGGCGGTCAACATAACGGCCAGCACATTCCGGTCATTGGCGATTTCCAGAAGCTTGTATCCATCAACACCCATAATGTCCAGAATCGCTATATCGAAGGTTTCCCGCTCCAGCAAATCGCGTGCATCCTCGAAGTTATACGCTTGCGCAAGGGTACACATGCTCAAAAAATCCTTCAGGGTCTCAACCACGTCCGGTTCGTCGTCGACCACGAGAATCTTTTTTCCTTCAAGCAAGTTCTTTTTCATAGCACCGTTCTTCTAAAAAACCCAAAATATCCTTAAGTTATAAAACATGAAAAGTTAACGCTTTCTCAGGCGCTTTCAAGGTGCAAGTCCCACAAAATCGTTTTCCCTGAAGCGATAA
>JAJDOH010000295.1 GCA_022340265.1 Deltaproteobacteria bacterium
GAATTTCCACGCATCCCCCAGCGGATTCAGCACGGATCCGGCAATCGACTTAAAGGCACTTTCCTTCTCGATCTGCGGTTTGCGGAAGGGCCCGTGCACTTTCTCGCTGTAAACGGCGCACCCTTGTTTATCGAGGGCGGCTACGGTTACATCGCTGTCCGTCCCTCTGAAAAAAAGGTTTCTTATACTCAAATCCAGGCCATTGATTTCGATTTTTTTGGAGGGTTCGAAGTAAAGAACTACGACGTCACCCTCACACGCCTTGACTCTGAAGCCCTCCGGCTTTTGCAACGTTGGGGTATTGTCAACTCCATGCTTCGGATCAACGGGGGAAGGGCGGCGCATGACACACCACTTTATTTCCCTGCGATCTTCTTGACCTTTCCAGAAAGCCGAGCCCTGGATCGAAAGCTTGAGAAAAACACGGAACTCTCAATGGCACGGGGCAGGGATACAATCGCCTGCAACAGCTCCATGCGCTTCTCGGGAGTGACCTTCATTTGCATGATGAATAGGATCATACAGGTCATAGGAGCAAATGGCTTGCCACCCAGCGAAAGAAAACCAAAAGTGCTGAGTTAAAATGGAGTTAGGGTGATAGAAGAGAACGGAAGAGAAGTTGGAAACGATCCGGTCGCCCTCAGCTTATTGAGGTTCCGCCAAATGTTGAGGGCGAACCAATCGTTCCAACCTTACCTGCTGCTCTCTCCTGTTAATGTAATCCATTGTTATTAAGTGTTAATTACAACTTCATACTTTTTCCGTGTTGTTGGCAGGATAGTTGCAGTCAAATAGTTGCACGATCATGATCAACCAGTCAAACCAAGTTCCGACAGAAGGAATACCTTGAAACCCGGCACGAAGGAGCAAGCGCAGAGTTCGGTCCCTGAAATGAAGGCATAATCATGGATGGCAAAAAAGAAGGTAGAAAATGACTGGCGACTAAGATGGCGTGCGGACAGGATTTCCGTGGGCACTACAACACACAAGACCAAGACAAAATGGAGGAAATTATGAACAAAAAATCAGTTCAAATGATGTTGGCAATGCTGGTGATTCTTATTTTCGCTTTTGGCACCGCGGTTCAAGCCGGTGAGATTATCTATAAGAATGACATTAGCGATAGGGTCGTCCCCAAAGAAGTGGTTGTCAAAACGGGCGAGAATGTCATCGTAATGGTGGATTCCTCCGAATCCATGGCAGCGGAAAACAAAACCTTCCATAAATCCTACTATGATCTCGAAAAGGAAGCTCTCAAATCCGGGTTTGAGCGGATGCCGGATATAGGCTATAACTTCGGCATCTATAAATTCACGCCGTGGGAAGTTTTGTACCCCATGCAGAAATTCGACGCTGCCACGGCAGCGGATGCTCTGAACAAACTGCCGGCCGAACCTGGAGGAAAGACCCCGCTGATAGAAGGTTTGAACGAATTAGAAACCGTGCTGAAAGGATTGAACGGTAAGACCTTCGTCTACATTTTCAGCGACGGCGGCTACGATAAGGGGACAGGCTCAATAAGTCCCGGAGACAAAACAACGGAGTTGGCAAAAAAGTATGACGTTTGCTTCCAGGTACTCGATTACGCAACCCAGGAAAGGGACCGTAAAACAGTCTCCGACATGAGCAGGGCCAATATGTGCTCGCGGAATATTCCGTTCGATTCATATGTCAATCAGCCATACTATGCAATTGGCCCCCTTTACTATACAAAGTGGGATACAGAAGTTGTGACCGAATCGGAAACGAAGGTAGCAGGTTACAAGATCAATAATATCCATTTTGAGTTTGACAAGTCCGATCTTTCGATGGCGGCGCAGGAAGAACTCGACGGGGTCGGAAAGTTTCTGACGGCTCAGCCGCAGGCCTTCGTCGCGCTGTTCGGTTACACCGACGATACCGGCAAGCCGGAGTACAACATGGAACTTTCCCGGCGCAGAGCCGAGGCGGTGGCAGATTATCTGCAAAAAAACTATAATCTTGGCACTGATCGCGTAGTCGCTAACTGGTACGGTGAAAAAAACGCGATCGCCAGCAATGACACCACCGGAGGTCAGGCCAAAAACCGCCGCGTAGAGCTTTCAATCGGCGGGATGTGATCTTGCATGTCTGTCGTCTGGTCCGGAGACCCGATTTGCGCCTGAGCGCCGGGTCTCCGGCGTTAACCTCTTTTGATGCCAAGGATATTCAGAATATTTACGTGAATTCCAGGGCATGATGATGATTCGGCTGAAGCGGCGGCGGGAAAATGCGCAAACACCAGTCCTGCAAACAATATAACGCACCGAACCCCTTATGAGGACAACCCCTCCACCGATCTTTAACCGTGTGGGCCACCGCATACTTCCAGTCGATTGACTGCCAAGATAGGCAGCGTGATGACGCCCGTTGTTATAAAGAGAACCTTGGAACCTCGGTGATTGAAACGTTTAGCCTCCCATCATCCCTTCTTTTTTCCCACGACCAGCAACACGATGCCGCCCACTAGGGAAATACCACCCACGATCGGCGAAAGCGGAAGTGTTCTCGTCTTCTCTGCCGTCATGTGGATGGGGCCGAGATCGACGACCTTCTCTCTGGTCGTGTAACTGATGCCCTGATAGGCGAATGCGATGATTCCGATCACGATAAGGATGATGCCTATCCACGCGTATTTTTTCATTGCATCTACTCCTTCTATGGTTGCGCGCTGCCGTTGACTTTCCGATCTTTAGACATCGAATACCCCAGGCCTCGCGGCATAATGGTATGGGTGGTTGATGCCACCCTGAAAACGGCCTCAAAGGCATGGCGGCCCATGATACGCCGCTCTATCTCCCCACGACCTTCTTGGCCTTCCCGATTTTTTCTTGAACGTTTCCCTTTAAATTTTCGGCTTTGCCTTTGGTTTCCAAGTCGCGATTCTTGACTATTTTTCCGAGAACCTGCTTGATCTTACCTTTCATTTGGTGCATCTTGCCTTCTGCGGTGTCTTGTGTGCTTGATTTCATGATATTCTTCCTATTTTTCATCAATTATTTGTTCCGTTATTCACTATCGTATATGTTCAATTTTTATGCCAGGCTTCTACCACGCGGCGCCGCGTCACGCATCACTCTGATTAATATGAATAATTAGTTAAAATAGAATTTACAGGGCGGTCATCAATAGGCATATAAAAAGGGTCGTATTTAACCAGTGGTCATATTTGATCTTTTTTTCAAATCTCCCTGGTGTTATGGGCGGCAAATGATAAAGGCAGATTCAATATGACATTTTCAAATTTTCTGATCCATAAGCGCCGGATCCGGCTGTGTTATCGATCGATTATACCCGGCCAGACTGTTTCTCCGGGGCATACCCCGCCATTCCTACCATCAATCGCACCAAACCATAACTTAGCCAGCTCGCCACACGCAGCCTGATGCTCTGCGTTCTCCAGTTATTATCAAATATCGGCCGCGCCCCCATCT
>JAJDOH010000003.1 GCA_022340265.1 Deltaproteobacteria bacterium
TATCCATCATCAAAGCCGTGGTGGTGCTGTTCATCCTCCTTCGGGGCGTCAGATGGACCAGCGGAAAGTTGGAGAGGAAGCTCTCCTCCGTGTCTGAACTGACCCCGTCCGCCCGTCTCATGCTCACCAAAAGCCTCAACATTGCCATGATCGTAGTGGTCATCCTGGTGGCCCTAAACAGTGTGGGAATCGATCTGTCGGCTTTGGCCTTTTTCGGCGGTGCCGTCGGAGTGGGTGTCGGTTTCGGGCTCCAGAAGATCGTCGGCAATTTTGTGAGCGGCCTCATTCTCCTCTCCGATAAATCCATCAAGCCGGGGGATGTGATACAGATGTCGGATATGTATGGGTGGGTCAAACACATGGGGGGGCGTTGTGTCTCTCTGGTCACCCGAGATGAAAAAGAGCTGCTGATCCCCAACGAAAATCTCATCACCCAGGAGGTCATCAATTGGTCTTATTCGTCCAAGAGGATCCGAATCCAAATCCCGGTAGGCATCTCTTACAATGCGGACCCCCACCAGGCCATTCAATTGATCGAAGAGACTGCAGAGGGAATCGATAGAATCCTGAGCGACCGACCCCCCAAATGCCTTCTGATGGGATTCGGCGACAACTCCGTGGATTTGCGTCTGCATTTCTGGATTCGGGATCCCGAAAACGGCGTGGCCAATATTACCAGCGAAGTCATGCTAAGGATCTGGGACACCCTCAAGGCCCATGAGATTGAGATTCCCTTCCCCCAAAGAGATGTCCATCTGGATAACAAAAAACCGCTCAGAGTGGTCCACATCACGAACCAGGAAAGCCCCCCTGATCCTGAAGATATGGGTCCGCAAAAAAATGAAACTTGACACTAAAGGGAAATCTTTTTATGACATCGGAATTCCAAGTTCTAAAAAAACCTTCAGATTGTCACAATCCAGCGGATATTGATAAGGACAGTAACTCATTTGAAAAAGAACTATTTTCTTTATAAGGGCAACGCAAAAGAATCGTTTACAATACCCTCTGGGTGGACCGTTAAGGAGCACACCCGATTTCCGGAAACCGTACCTCAAACACCCGTCAGTGACCTCGTCAGGCGCGCTCTGGCTCATCCGGCAGGCAGCAAACGCCTTTCCCAAATGGCCGAAAAGGGCATGACGGTGGCGATCATTGTGGATGATCCCGCCCGGGCAACCCCGGTAGCTCACATGTTGCCCCCCATTCTGCATGAGCTTCTCACTGCCGGAATTGCCAGAGAAAATATCACCATCGTAATGGCCCTGGGGACACACCGCTTGGCATCTCAAAAAGATCTTGAAGTCAAAATCGGAAAAGATGTGCTTCAGGAATATCGGGTGGTGCAACATGATTGTCATGCAAAGAACCTGGTCCCCATCGGAAATCTGTTAACGGGCGGTATTGTGGCCATTGATCCCATTGTGGCCGAGGCGGCACTCAAAATCGGCATCGGCTCCATCTTCCCTCACCCCATGAACGGATTCGGGGGTGGTGCCAAAATCCTCTTTCCAGGGGTTGCCGATTTTGCCTCCATCAGTGAACACCACTTTCATTATACACCGGAGCCGGGATGTGTTCTGGGGCATACTGAAAACAATCCTTTCTATAAAGAAGTCTGTCGCATGGCGGAAGCGGCAGGGCTGGATTTCATCGTCAACGGCATTTTCGACGCCAGAGAGCGTGTGGTGGATGTGGTGGCCGGCCATTATGAAAAAGCCCACCTTCAAGGAATTGAAAAAAGCAAACGGAACTATGCTTTTCACATGACGGAACCCGCGCATGTTACTCTGGTTTCAGCCGACCCTTATACGGAAGGCCCACAGATCATGAAACCCGTTATCCCCGCGTCCCTCATGACCACCAAACCCGGAGGCGCCGTCATTGTTCTGGCCCGATGCCCCGACGGCATGCCGGAAGCCATGCTCCGGTCCTTCGACAATATTTTCAAGACCCGGCCGGAACATTCAGGGCGCTATGCGGTAGACGCCTTTAAGAATGCGCGACCCATGGCGGAAGGCGCCATCGATTTCAACTGCGCCATTTTTTTCGCCCTGGTCTGTGCGTCCCGTACCCGCATCACCATTGTGTCCGAGGATCTGGATGAGACGTCCGTAAGCCGTCTGGGCTTTCAGTATGCCCCTTCCCTTAAAACAGCCGTTCAACTGGAACGGGAGATGCAACCCAAAGCCACGGTAAATATTTTTCCCCTGGGGGGATTGCTGCTCCCCCTCCTGCCGTCGTTAACCCATTTATATGAATTTAAATGATTCGCAAAGAGTGAGGAGCCAACATGAAACAGGAGATTTTTTTAGGAAACGGCGCCATTGCCCTGGGCTTGATGGAGGCCGGATGTCAGGTCATGACCTCTTATCCGGGAACCCCCAGCTCAGAGATACTGCCCGAAGTCATCCGTTTGGTAAAATCCGAAAATTTGAACACCTACGTGGAATGGTCCACCAATGAAAAGGTGGCGCTGGACAACGCCTTTGCCGCCGCCATTTCAGGGAAAAGAGCTGCGTGCTGCATGAAACAGGTGGGGCTGAACGTGGCGGCCGACACCCTCATGAGTGCGGTTTATATGGGAACGGTGGGCGGATTGGTCATCATCAGCTGTGATGATCCGGGGCCTCATTCTTCCCAGACTGAACAGGACACACGGTTCATGGCCCGGCTGGCCAAAATTCCCATTCTGGATCCTGCCACACCGGAAGAAGCCAGGAAGATGGTGGGCCTTGCCATGGAACTTTCGGAGGAATTTCGCATCCCCTTTATCCTCAGGCCGGCCATCCGGGTCTGCCACGCCCGGCAGGACCTCGCATGGGACAAACTTACGAACAATCCCAAAAAAGCCTCCTTTGAAAAGGATCCGGGCCGCTGGGCGGCAACGCCCCGTTTTAGGTTCATACTCCACGGAGAATTAAACAAGAAACTGGCAGCCATCGGCGAACGTTTCTCCGATCTTTCAAACATCAATTATCATAATCTGGAAGAAGGGAAACGCTATCCTTTGGGCATCATTGCCAGCGGTGTCCCCTTTGCGGCTATTCAGGACATTCTGACCGATGAAAAAAGAGACCATATCCCTCTTTTGAAACTGGGTGCCCCCTACCCGCTCCCGAAGCGCCTCACCGACGAATTCATGAAGGCCTGCGACAAAGTACTGGTTCTCGAGGAAACCGACACCCTCATCGAATACCTGTTGGGGGATAACCAGAAAGTTTTCGGTCGGATATCGGGCCACGTCCCTTCAGAGGGAGAACTCCTGCCCCAGGTGATTTTTGACTGCCTGAACAAAATCCTGGTTGAAATGAAGCTTGAGCCTTTCGCTCACAAAGGCAACACGGAGATAAATGAACTGGTCCAAAACCTGGGACTGCCCATTCGTAAACCGACGCTCTGTCCGGGATGCCCACACCGGGCAAGCTTTTTCACCATTCGAAAAGGAAGGCCCAAGGCCATTTTTACCTCCGACATCGGCTGTTATACCCTGGGGCTTAACCTGGGAGCCGTGGACACAGTCCTGGACATGGGCGCCGCCATCACCATGGCTTCGGGCTTTTATCATGCCTACAAACAGGATGGCGTAGACCAACCGGTGGTGGCGACCATCGGCGACTCCACCTTTTACCATTCGGGAACGGCGGGACTTCTGAATGCCGTCTACAATGATGCCCGCTTCATCCTGGTCGTTCTGGACAATCTCATTACTGCCATGACCGGCATGCAGCCCACCCCCGGTATCGGTATCCGTGCTGACGGCAGTAAGGGAAAAGCCATCCCCCTCGAACGGGTGATCAAAGGATGTGGTATCGATTTCATCAAAGAAGTGGACCCCTACGATACCAAAGCCATGGGCGCTCTCATGAAGGAGGCGACGCAGTATGTGGCATCACCCGATGGGGGCATTGCGGTGATCATTGCCAGACATCCCTGCATCATTGCTTACCGGGGGGAAGCGGTCCCGGAGCGCATACCGGTTGAAATCACCGATGATTGCAACGAATGCAACTTATGCCTGGACCGGTTTGAGTGCCCTGCCCTTTACCATGATGACACCTTGGGTCGCGCCAGCGTGAACCAGGCACTCTGTGTCCAGTGCGGCGTTTGTCTGCAGGTCTGTCCCCAAGGCGCCATTGTGCGAAATGCTGAGTAACGAGAGTGAAGCGCACATCCTCAAAAAGGACTCGACAGGGTGCAGGGGGCAGTTGTCAGAGGGCAGGATGGAATTTGGTGCGCACGAAACTTATTTTCGCACACGGTTAACCATCACATAAACATTTTATGATAACACCTTAACATAACTTCAATATAAGAGGAATATAATGGAAAATATGAACATGATATTCTGTGGTCTGGGTGGACAGGGGATCCTCTTCATGACCAAAATTTTTGCCCGTGCCGCTCTTGAGAAAGGGCTACACACTCTGGGGGCCGAAACTCACGGCATGGCCCAGAGGGGTGGATCGGTGGTTTCTCACCTCAAACTGGGTCCGGCGGCCAGCAGCCTGGTACGCGAGCAGACGGCCCGTTTTCTGCTTGCCCTTGAAGAGAATGAAGCTTATCGCAATCTCCCCTTTCTGGCGCCCGGCGGAACCATTTACGTAAACGCCGAAAAAGATGCATTTCCCAGAAAGGAAGTCTCACCCTATATGAAAAAACAGGGAATCACTTACCATGCGTTCCCCGCTCAGAAAGCGGCCATGGCGCTCAAGAATCCCATGTCCACCAATCTGGCGTTGATGGGATTCTTTGCAGCTTACGAAAATGAACCCTTTACCCACGATGAATTACGGGAAACCATTATCAGCGTAAGCCCCGAACGTTTCAGGGAAAACAACCTCAAGGTTTTTGATGCGGGGTTTGAGTTTCAGCCATAATTGTTGTGATGTTTCATCGCATTGGAGGTCATTTAACGAGAGATCGATTCGAGACTTACGCCTAAAGAGGAAAAACCGGCTTGAAGAAAATCACCAGCATCATCGATAAAATCGAACGGGCCACCCTGGTGTGGACTATTCTGGGCCTGGCGCTTATCGGTTTCATCCAGGTCTTTGCCCGTTACTTATTCAATTACAGCTTCACCTGGTTTGAAGAACTGGGTCGTTACCTGGGTGTGTTTGTGGCGTTTTTGGGCGGGGGCATCGGGGTCAAAACCGGCAGTCACTTCACCATGGATTTAATCGTCACACATCTCAAACGACCCTGGCAGCAAATTTTACAGTGTACCACCAGCGTTTTGTCCGCCCTCTTTTTTATCCTGGTAGCCGGATATTCCTGGAAGATCGTAGGTCGCATGTACGGTTACGAAACCACCTCCCCGGCCATGCAGATGCCCATGTACCTGGCCTACCTTCCTATTCCCATATTTTCCATGGTCATGGGCTTTCGATTCTTCGCCGTAGGAATCAATTTTATAAAGAAACTGGGTGCCAAAAGGCCTGCCGGAGAAAGGCCTGAGACCGCGTCATGACCGTTACCATCTGTATCTGCTTTTGTCTCCTGCTCCTGGCCGGCGTCCCCATTGCCGTGATTCTGGGAATCACCACCACTGTCGCCCTGTATCTCTTTTCCAACACACCGCTGCAAATCCTGACCCAGCAACTCTTTAACGCCCTGGACAAGTTCGTTCTTCTGGCCATACCCTTTTTCATCGTGGCAGGGGCCATCATGACCCGGGGCGCCATTGCCCGCCGTCTCATCGATTTTGTAAACGCCCTGGTGGGATGGTTTCCCGGTGGGTTGGCCATGGCAGGGGTTCTCGCCTGTATCTTCTTTGCAGCCATATCCGGGTCCTCACCCGCCACCGTCGTAGCCATCGGCTCCGTCATGATTCCCGCACTGATGAAGGCGGGCTACGGCGAACGTTTCAGTCTTGGCCTGATCACCGTCTCCGGATCACTCGGGATTGTCATCCCCCCATCCATCCCCATGATCCTTTACTGTCTGGTGATGAATGTATCCGTGGCGGAAATGTTCATGGCAGGGGTTCTGCCGGGCCTCATGATTGGCGCGGCCCTCATGGGCTATACCTACATAATCGCCAGAAAGCACAACTGGCGCATTGAAAAAAAAGCCTCCTTCCGAGAGATTATTCGAACCGCGAAGCGGGGCTTCTGGGCGCTTTTGTTGCCCATCATCGTCCTTGGGGGCATCTATTCGGGAGTTTTTACACCCACGGAAGCGGCCGCTGTGAGCGTCATTTACGCCCTTCTGGTGGAAATGCTCATTTACCGGGAATTCGGCCTCAAGGATCTGACATCCGTCTGCCAGGAAGCGGCCATTCTGTCGGCCTGTCTGCTCTTTATCCTCTCCTGCGCCATGACCTTTATCTGGCTGCTCACCGCTGAACAGATCCCCAATCAACTGGCGGATATCATCATGCAGTACATTCACAGCCCCTGGATGTTTCTGCTCACCGTCAACATCCTGTTTCTGATCCTGGGATGCTTCATGGATGACGTGAGCGCCATGCTCGTGTTGGCCCCTCTTTTTCTAGAGACGCTGAACCGCTACGGTATTGATCTGGTTCATTTCGGAGTGGTCATGGTCCTGAACATTCAGATGGGTATGCTGACCCCCCCCTTTGGGTTGAACCTTTTCGTTTCCTCGGGCATTACCGGAAAATCACTGACGCGCATTGCCCGGGGCGTTATGCCCTTTCTGGCCATCATGCTCCTATGCCTGATGCTCGTTACCTATGTGCCCGCCATATCGCTTCTGCTTCCTAACTGGCTGTTGCATTAGGGATCCTTGAGGGTATCTTTCGATTCTAACCCCGTATATGAATGAAACAGGGGAAACGCATCTCTGCGCTTCCCCCTCCCTCACGCCATGAACATCAAAGTTCATCGGCTTTTTCAAGCACAAACAGCGCGCCTTTATAGGACACCGCCACCAAAATCACCCAAGAAATAATCAGTACTGCAACCATTCTGAATCCTCCTTAACCCTCCGGTAATAAAATGAAAAATATGCGTTTCAAAAACCTAGTACATCTGATCCGCCTCTTCGCCCATCACTTCCTCCGCACCGATCTTTCGCGTATCCATAAGCCGCCACACATAAGCGATATAGGCCAGTACCAACGGAACAGAAAGTGCCACATAGGTCATGGCGGTCAGGGTGTAGTGACTGCTGGAAGCGTTATGAATGGTCAGACTGGACTGGAGATACGCCTTCGAAGGATAAAAGGCCGTATTGTTAAAGCCGGCAATAAAAAATACCACCAATCCCACCAGTACCGTTCCCACTCCGCCAAACCAGATACCGCTCCGCCTGGCAGTAAAGGCCGTGCTGATCACACCCCATATGACCAGAACCAGGCCCAGCAACAAAAGGATCAGAACCAGGGGCATGGCCAGGAGATTGGACAGGTATTTGCCACTCACCAGGCTCACAACGCCGGTTGCCGGATCGACACCGAAACCGTCCATGAAAACCAGGGAAATCAGGACATAGAGCAAGAACGGCAGCGCGCAGAGGAGGTTGATCAAGACCCACTTCCGGGTCCTGGCCTCCAAGTCTGCGTGGTCGGTAAAATCAATGTTATTCACCAGGTACATCCCCCCCAGAATACGGGCGTTGAACACCAGAAACAACCCCAAAGAGAGGTTGAAAAGACTGAATGCCGCTTCCAGCCCCCGCAGAGGATTGGTCCATGATACCAGGTTGTACTCATTCAGGATGAAGTTGGAGCCCGTAAAAAAGGTCCCCACCGCGGCGCCGATCAGCAAAATGCCCACACTGCCATTGATAAAAAGAAAAACCTCATACACTTTTTCGCCCAAGAGGTTGCCGGGTTTTTTTCGAAACTCGTAGCTCACCGCCTGTATGACAAAGGTAAAGAGGATCAGAATCCACACCCAGTAAGCGCCTCCGAAACTGGTTGCGTAGAATTTCGGGAACGCGGCAAAAAGCGCCCCCCCGAACAGTACCAGGGTGGTAAAGGTCAATTCCCATTTCCGCCCCAGAGAATTGATCATAAGGGACTTTTCAACGGGGGTTTTTCCCAGTTGACAGAGCAGCGTCTGCCCCCCCTGCACAAAGATGAGAAAGAGAAAAAGGGATCCCACCAGGGAATCAATGATCCACCAAAGCTTCTGCAATGTCGTCAAATCAAGATTTCCAAACATATCATTCGCCCTCCGGTCCCATTTTGATCTGTTTCAACATGATCCCGATCTCCGCTACAAGCAGGATCGTAAATATGGCCAGAAACATGAAAAAGGTCGTCTGCACGGTACCGGCCGTCAGGTTGGACCGGGCGACACTCACCGGCAGCAGATTCTGAATGGCCCAGGGTTGTCGACCCACCTCCGCCACGATCCATCCGCACTGTCCCGCCACGAATCCCAGGAATACGGAAATGGAACCGAGAATAAGGAGCCATCTCTGTCCCACGAGGGTGTTTTTTACAGAAAACAACAGGAACAGGAAAAACAGCACCAAAAAGAGTCCCCCTAGAATCACCATGATGTGAAAGGCGTAGAATACCGTTGAAACCGGCGGAACGGCCTCCTCAGGGGACTGCAGATAGCCGAAACCCAGATATGCCTTATTTTGGTCAAAGCGAGCCAGGGCCGATTCAGCGGTGGGCGTCGCTCCCTCCCGTGTGGCCTTTTTGTAGAGGGCCAGTTGTTCCACCGCCAATTTTCCCCTTCGAATTTTTTCTTCAACCCCCATAATGTTTTCTTCCTTGTTGCCGTAGACCAGGTCCTTGATCCCGGGCACAAAACTGCCAGGTGTCCGATTGGCCAGAAGGGATAACAAACCCGGAATCCGAATCTCGAAAAGAAAGGGCGCCTTGTCGTCGTTTACCGATTTAGAGGGATCCACAATTCCGGCGGCCACGAGACCCGCCCCCTTTTGGCCTTCCCACAACCCCTCAACAGCCGCCAGTTTCATGGGCTGCCGATGGGCATTGTTGTAAGCGGCCTCATCCCCGGTGAATGCCACATAACCGGAAGAGAGCAAACCGAATACGGCCGCCACCAGAATACTCTTCCTGGCCATTTGAACGTGTTTGCCTTTCAGGAGATACCATGACGAGATGGTGATCACAAAAAGGGACGCATACAGAAACCCCGAACTGGTGGTATGCGTAAATTTGCTGATGGCCACCGGTGAGAAGAGCACCGCCCAGAAATTCTGCATTTCAAACCGGGCCGTATCGGGATTGAACAGCATGCCCGTCGGGAACTGCATCCACCCGTTTGCCACCAGAATCCAAAGGGCGGAGAGGTTGCTGCCGACGGCCACCATCCAGGTGGAAAATAAATGGAATTTCTTAGAGACGCGCTCCCAGCCGAAAAACATGACCGCAAAAAACGTGGCTTCCAGAAAGAACGCCACGATCCCTTCAACCGCCAGGGGTGCACCGAAAATATCCCCGACCATCCATGAATAATTGGACCAGTTGGTGCCGAATTCGAATTCCAGGATGATGCCCGTGGCCACTCCGATGGCGAAATTGATGCCGAAAAGCGTCATCCAGAACTTGGCAATCCGTTTCCACTGCTCGTTGCCGGTCTTGACATAAATGGTCTCGTAAAACGCGATGAGAAAGGAAAGCCCCAAAGTCAACGGCACAAAAACCCAGTGGTACATGGCCGTCATGGCAAATTGAGCCCTTGCCCAGTTGACCATTGTCAAATCCATCTGCTCTACCATAACATATCACCTCCCTAAACAGATTAACGGTTATGCTTTGCTGCCGGCCGGGTGATCATGTCCAGCACATAATCAGCCCGCTGTGCATCGGTTTCAAAACGGGTGTTCAAATAATTGGGGAAAAAGAAGAGTTTGAGGATAAAGAACATAACAAACAGTTTCAAAAGGATGATCATCCACAATTTGCGACCCACCGTCATGGATCGGAAACCATCCAAATAGAAATGAAGAATTCTTCTGGGACTTGATCCGGTCATCTGTTTCCTCCCACGCCCCGGGCAACCTTCGGCCCCTCGGAAATACAAACGGGTTGGTTGATCAATTGGGCAAACGTGACGCTTCCAAGGGTATTTCGCAATTGGTCCCGGGCCGTCATCCATACATTATGAACCGAACAGTTGGAACTTGCTTCACACGACTGGGGGCGAATCACGCAATCGTTTAAGAAGATCTCTCCGATCACGGTCTCCACCACTGCTAAAAGGGTAATCTCCTCAGGGTCCATCAGCAGCGCAAACCCGCCCTTGGCACCCTGACGGATCTCGATCATGCCCGCCTTGGCCAGATCTTGGGCGATCTTGGCCAGAAAATGGGCCGGGATCACCGCATGTTCTGCAACTTCCTTACGGCTCACCACCACTCCTTTCCCTTTTTTTGAAAGGTACAAAACGCAGCGAACTGCATATTCCCCTGCCCGCGTCAGTCTCATGAATTCACTCGAAAATGCAATTAAGATAAACTAGATTAATAAGATATTTTTTATCCTATATAAAGGACGTGGATCGCCTTGTCAAGAAAAAATTGTACACAATCTTAAAAAAGTCGCTGAGATCTGATTGCTACCGTTCTTCCAACATCTCCATGATGCGGTCTACTTCCAATACTTTGCCTGTGGAAAGCACCTTTCCGTCAATGACCAGCCCAGGGGTGATCGAAACACCCCGCTTGGAAAATTCACGAATGTCGGTGATCTTGACGACCCTGATCCGTTTATCAAAACCCAGTTGCTTGACCGCCTCAAAGACATTCTGATAAACCTTTTCGCAATTGGCGCATCCGGGCCCCAGAACTTCTACCAGCCTTTCTCCTCCAGGCTTTTCATTTCCTTCTCCATAAGCCTCGACCAGCCAGGTTTTGGCCTGCTCCCTTGCGGGCACACTTCCCTGATGAAAGATACGGCCGGAGAGGACCAGTACCGGTGTCATCATGATGCCCAAATCTATTGCTTGTTCCTGACAGGGGCGAAGGATTTCGTCCAGTTCCGGGGTCCAAGGGGCCACAGAGGGGCAGCAAATATCCTCCGGCATTACCTCAACCGGTTGGGCGGGGGCGCCCGCCAGTTGATAGACCCGTTCCCAATCCATAGGGATGCCTCCCTTTCGGGCCACATCCTTGGCGGTACCCGGTTCAAGGCCTATTCTGTCCCCAAATTCTACCGCCTCCCCGTCCGTATAACTCAAATGCCGAATTCTGACGGACAAGGCGAGCTCGCCCGCCAATTCATGAACCATCTCATTCAAATGATGGCACCGTGGACATGGGGGATCGGTTCCGATTATCCAGATTTCATCTTCTCTTTTCACGGGCATTTCTCCCTTTTAAAGGTCTCGGACAACAAAGTCCTGTCCTTTGGTCAATGGGAAGAATCGTTAAAAAGCGTGTAACAGACCTGCCCTTCCATTTTGCAGGCCTTTGCCAGCTCCATGTGCCTCAGTGTCGCGAAATTGCGGCGAAATTCCTCTTCGGAGATCCCCAGACGGGTAAGAATCTGATCCAGCGGCAAAAGGCCTTCGGCTTTAATGAGATCAAAGATCTTTTGCTGCCTTTCAGTTAAAACCGTCTCCTTCGACACCGTATTCTTGGCACTGTGCACAGCCCACGGATCACATGTTTTGGGGGTTACCATGATCTCCAGATAACAATCTTCGCACAAGGTTCGTCCAGCATGTTCACGGATTTCGTCCGGGGGAATTTCACTTGCACATTTTTCACATTTCATCATCTGTTTCCTCCGTTCATTAAAAAGATTCTCACGATAAAGTGCGTCATCATGCAGAATAATGGTAGGATCGGCATATGGTCAAGCCATAATGTGGCGGATTAGCGGCTTAGGAGTGGCCGGCCACACCTTCCATCCGAAAAGCCATCACCACCACTCATGCCAAACTATTTTTGAGAAAGCCCCGAAGAAAGCAGCCCGTCCGTTTCATCCGCTCGCCGTCATATGGTGTAGTTATTTTCGGCAAAAAATCATTTTCATCGTGTTGGTATTAGAGCCTTCCGATCACATTCCTGCCGATAATCATTTTTTCCACTTCTTTGGCCCCTTCGTAGATTTCCAGAACTTTGGCACTCCGGTAGAACCGTTCCACGTCCTGTTCGTTGAAATATCCGTATCCACCATGGAGTTGCAGGGCCTCATCCACCGCTTCCACTGCGGTCCTGGCGGCGAACATCTTGGCCATGGAAGTGGTGTTGGTATTCCCTTTTCCCTGATCCAGAAGGGCGCAGGCCTTGTGGGTGAGGGTGCGGGCTAGTTCCACTCGCGTGGCCATATCGGCAATTTTGAACTGGGTGGCTTGAAAGGAACCGATCTTTTTTCCGAACTGTTCCCGGCCTCGCACATGGGCCAGAGCCAAGTCTAATGCCCCCTGGGCCAGACCGACGCCATGGGCCGCCACATAGGCCCGCGAACGATCAAAGAAGGCCATGAGTTGGGCAAATCCGTTTCCCTTCTCTCCCACCAGGTTCTCTCTGGGGACACGAACATCCGAAAGAAAGATGTTGGCCGTGTTGGATGCCCGAAGCCCCATTTTTCCGTGCAATGCATGCGCTTCATATCCGGGCTGGTCCGTCTCAACCACGATGATACTGTGACGCCCGGAACGTTTCTTCTCCGTAGGATCCGTCAGGCAGAATACCAGAAGAAAATCTCCCACGGAGCCGTTTCCGATCATAACCTTGCTGCCGTTGATCCGATACTCATCGCCATCCAGTACGGCCGAAGTCGAAGCAGAAAGGGTATCGCTGCCGGCATCCGGTTCGGTGATGGCAAATCCCATGATGGCATTCCCTTCCGCCACCGGCGTCAGATATTTCCGTTTCTGATCCTCGTTGCCGAAAAGCAGAAACTCCTCGGCACCGAACGACACGGAACAGAGCTGTTGTCCCAACCCCGGATCCACGCGCCAGAACTCCTCCAGAATAACGGCATGCTCCAGAAAGCCGAATCCTGCGCCACCGTATGCCTCATCAATGAAAACACCAAGGAATCCCAACTCACCCGCCTTCTTGATCAGTTCGGGAGGATAGGACTCCTTCTGGTCGCACTCCGCCGCGATATCCTTAAGCTCTCCCAGAGCAAACTCCCTGGCAGCCTGCCGAATGTCCTGTTGTTCTTTTGAAAGTTCAAAATCCATTTTTTCTCTCCTCCACATAGGTTAGACGGCGCCCCAGACTTCTCCTTTTTCTTTAATGTTGGGGCTGATTTTGCAGATGATTGTCCCGCCACCGGGGTGGCAATTACCTTAAGGACAAAAATCCAGGAGGGATGCCGCGTGCTGTTTGATCGCGTCAGGTTGACCCTTTGTGACGCAGTCTTGTAAAATTTTTTGATCAGATCGTCAACCGTGTTTTCATCTTCCAGGGACAGATCCAGCAGCCGGGTCATGCTCAGCATTTTTCCGACAATGTACAGGCATTTTCTAATGGTAACCGCATCCTCGGACTTGATCCTGGCCTTTAAGAAATCTTTATTGGTGCTGGTCGTAAATCCGGTCTTTTTCAAAACCCTGGCCACCAGGAGAATTCTCAGGGCCCGCTTGTGCAGGTCCGCGGCCCCGCCTTTAAATGAAATGGTAATGTGATTCAAATAGGGATCTTCCGGCAAATGGGAATCCAAGACAATATAGTGATAGCCCATGCTCAGATTCAGATTCATGTATTCGGGTGTGACCACGACAAAGCTTCGGGTGTTATAATTTATATTCTCCACGGCCGGTGTGCGGCTCATGGTTGCAAGGATTCCGGTAGCGGATGCCGGTTCCAGCAAACCTTGCCGGGATGAAGCGAAATCAATCATGCCATGCCACAGGGATTGGAAAGGCTCACAGAGAACGGCTTCCGGACGGATTTGCTTCTTATCCGGCTTGTCGGCCGCAGTTTCAAACAAATTCAGGACATAAAGGCTTAAGGGGAGATGGGTTTTGACCTGGTAAACATTTTTGATCCTTCCCAACCGGGTTTTGTCTTTCAGTGCGAACATTTCGTTTAGGACGGTTTCATGGCAAACTCGGATCATATCGTGCCATGTGCGACATGCCTCTTCTGTAAAGGCGGGTACCCACGGATCCGTGAGGTTCAGCGGGAAGATAAGATGGGCGATTTTTTTAAGCAGGCCATGGGACTCGGTCCGCTCAACATTGATCGCAACCGGCTTAACAGTCGCACTGGTGTCCAGAACCTCGTGGATGATGCCTTTGTAGATAATGCCACCGATGGCATCCACCGTTATCTCCTGGCCGTTTTCAAGCATTGAGAATATATGTGGAACCCGGACCACGCAGGGAACGTTGAATTCCCGGACCACGGAAGACATGTGATCCGTGAGGTTGCCTTTTTCCACCACCACGGTACTGGCTTTCTGAAAGGCCCCGATATATTGGGGGGATGAGTGTTTCAGCACCAGTACGGCGCCTTTTGGCAGTTCGAACAGCTGGTGGATGTCCACTGCCTTAAATACCTTTCCCGAGCCGATCCCGGCAGCCACGGGCTGGGCCTTGCCCGAAATTGCAGGGGCGTGTATTTTTCGGCTCGAAACCTGCTGGCCCGTATTCAGGTGCAGGGGTCTGGCCTGCAGGATGACCAACCGATCCCGGCTGTCGAAACACCACTCGATGTCCTGGGGGCATTGAAAATGATCTCCAATCACCAGGCCTGCCCCGTGTTACAGGTAAAAACAGTAGGTCATCGCCACCAGAATGGCGATGTAGATAATGCTTAACAGTCCGCCGATCTTGATATAATCCTTGGTGCGGTATTCCCCCGGCCCCATGTACAGCGCGTTTACCTGATGGGTCGGCAGGATGAACGAGTTGGAAACCCCGATACCGACAACGATAACGGCCACCCTGGGATCAATGCCGATCTGGTTTGCAATGGAAACCCCCAATGGGACCAGCAGCGCACAGGCCCCCACATTGGAAATCACCATGGTAAAGGCACAACTCAGGCAGGCCAGTACGAGCAGGAGCACCTTGGGCGACATGAGGCTGCCCAGGCCCGCGATGATTCCCTTGGCGATCCAGGCTGCCGTCCCGGTCTGATCCACCGCCATGCCGAGGGGAATCAGGCCGCCCAGAAGGAATACCGTCCGCCAGTCAATTGCCCGGTAGGCCTCGTTGATTGTCATGACCTTGGTGACGATCATGCACAGGGCGCCGATCATGAGACAGACCGATAGCGGCATCGGGTTGTAGGGCCGGCTCTGGAAATAGAAACTTGAAACGAGCATTAAAACAAAGGCGATACCGAAACTGACGGCTGCCCGGCCTGCCTTTTCCGGTTTATGGAACTCGTCCTCAAACGGGGTGATAAAAATAAAATTCTGATGACTGGCCTGCAGGGCGTGGAAATGTTCCCAAGTCCCGTGGACCAGGATCGTATCTCCGGATTCAAGTGTTTTATCGGCCAGCTCCCGATAATAGGTCATGCCGTTTTTGTGAATGGCCATCGGATTGACGCCAAAGGTCTCCCGAAAGCCGATCTCCTTGATCGTTTCCCCGATCAGCTGGGACCTTGGGGAAAGGACCACCTCCACAACCCCGGCAATGGAGGGGTTGAACATCGTGTTCTTGAAAATTTTCGGTTCTTTTCTCAGCTCCAGGCCGTAATCGGCGACGAACTTGTGAAGGGTGTCCAGGGGACTGTAGACACACAGCACAAAACCCGGCTGGATCACGGTATCCGGCAGGGGGGCGATATCATGGGTTCCGTCATCCCTTCCAATGGCCACGATGTTGACCATAAACTTCCGACGGATGTTGACCACCTCCTGGGGTTCGCTCCCTGCCCGGTAATCTTCAGGCACCAGGATTTCATACGGTCCGCAGACCTTGGGGTAGGAACTCAAAAGCCCGTCTTCCTCAGTGCAGGGTGGTACATCACCTTGAATAGCTGTCGGTTCATCATCCCGGCGTTTGGACAAAAAATACATGCCGACGGTGGAAAGATAGAGGATACCGCCGGCAGCAAGGGCCAGGCCGATGGGTGACAGTTCCAACAGGCCGAATTTGGGCATGCCCTCGGGCAGGATATCGTTGAGCAGGATCAGGGGGCTTGTGCCGATCATGGTAATCGTACCACCCAGGATGGCCGCCATCCCGATGGGCATCAGAATACGGGAAATCGGCATTTTCAGCCTGCGGGAGGCAATCAGGCGGATGGCGGGCAAAAAGAGCACCGCCGCCCCCGTGTTCTGCATGACACTGGATATGCATGCAATGAGGGAGGAAAATATGACCACCACCCGGGGGGCGCTTTTCCCCACAAATCCCAGCAACGGCTGGAGAATCCGGCCGACAATACCGGTGCGGTTGAGGCCGTAGCTGATGATCATGACCCCGATAATAGCCACCACGGCATTGCTGCTGAGCCCCCTGAACGTGTCATGGGCGTTGATCAGGTTCAGCTCCGGCAGCAGCACCATCATCAATATACCGACGACATCGACCCGGACCCATTCGATAATAAACAGAAAAACGGCTATCCCGACAACAAACAGCATTAAGAGCTTGGTTCTCAGGTGGGTATCCACCTTGACAGGAAATTTCACGATACCCACATCATGAATCGCATTGTTCTGCGCATCGGTCAATTCCGCCGTTATATCCATCCAGAGGGCATGTTTTCCTGCTTTTGTATCGGACTTGACAACATACGCCACCATTGCCGAAACCGTCTTTATATGACGGTCCTTCGGCTGATGGAATCTCACCAGATGGTGGTGGGCGGGTTTGTCAGGATGACTCTTGTCGAGGAAGGCGATTCCGCTTTTCGGAGGAGAGGCGAGGGATATGACAACCGGATTTGCTGCCTTTGGATCCCATTCCAAGGGGTGTCCATTCTCTTTTCCGGCCTCATTAATGGTCGCTTCAATTTCAAAACTGCCGGTGTCCCCGGCAACCAGGCTCTGCAGCGGGTTCTTGATCCGGACGGAAACATGATCCAAGGTCTGGGAAGAGAGCACTTTGGTCTCGGCTTTGGTGCCGGCGGCAGAAGGCGGTTTAACGGGATATACATATTGAGGTTTTCGAATGAATTTTTCATAGATAAAAACCACGCCAGCCAGACAGAGGATAAAGATAATCCATTTTCTTTTTGCCATTTAAACTTTTTACCTTTTTCTTTTTATTGCGTTTTGTACCTTTTTTATCAACACCTTGCCCTTCCTATATTCCCCGGCGTCAAAACCGGGGGAATCAGAGTTGTCATCTCTTATTTTAGCGTGTTGTATATAACCCCAATGGTATCCTGGGTCAACCCGTAACCCCACTCCCACGGGAAAACCTTGCCATTTTGACCCAAGCCTGTCAGATTCCAGCAGCATTCCGACCATTATGATCTAGGGGTCACCGACACGACGATGCCCAAGGTGACCGGTGATGCGTTGACAAAAAAGATTCACTCGAAATGCCCGGATATCCCCGTCATCATGTGTATCGGGTTCAATGAAGCTGTCGATGAGCAAAAGCCAGGGTATTGATCATCGATGCTTTTTTATGCAAGCCGATTATTTTTGCGAAGCTGTTGGAGAGCATCAGGAGAGTTTTGGATTAAAAGGCGCAGAAAGACGAATCGGCCCAGATCGACCCGACTTGACGCAACAATTCTAACTGAAAGGCATGGATTTCACGCCACCAGCGCGTGATTTCGGGGACGTCCTCATCCCGTTATTTGAGAATGCCACGAGTAAATATTTCAACAAAGTTGTCTGACAATGTGGTGACATCAACCGGTCCCTCTTCATCGTACCACCTTATGGTATAATGGACCATTCCGAAAAAAGCGAAGGTGGCGACGGTGGAGTCCACTTCTTTTAACAAATCGGCCTCAGCCAGTTCCTGAAACACGGATCGTATGAGATGAATGTAGCGACGTTGTTTGTCGGTGAGGATTTTCCGGTACGCGTCTCCCAGAGACTCGATTTCATTGACCAGCAAAATCTCTCGTTCCTGGTCCCCGGCAAAAAAGCGGGCATAAAAACCTAGCATATCCTTCAGCTTCTGTTCGGGCGGGGAATCCGTGTTACAGACCTTCTTGAGCTTCTCCATGGCCTCATCCATGGATTCATTCATCAGGACGAACAACATCTCCTCTTTGCTCTTGAAATAGTGATAGAGAGAGGCCGGCTGCATTTCCAGGGCCTGGGCAATAGCACGCATGGAGGTGGCATGAAAGCCTTTGCGGGCAAACAAATGGGCGATGGTCCGGTGAATTTCCTCGATTTTCTGTTTTGTTCTGCTTTGATTCATAGGAGTGGGCAGTCCTTAAACGAACAATCGTTAGGTATTTATACCAATCCTTCTGCCGTGTCAACGGATAGTTTTCCGGCCCCATTAAGAAATAGCCTTAAATTTCATGAGATTTTGGATGGCATGGAGCGTCGGAATACCTCGCCATCCACCACCGTTTCGGCATTTAAGCGCTGCCGCGGACGAGGCAAAAGCCATGCAAGCCGGCATGTTCCATCCGTTGAGCAATCCATAGATATACCCACCGTGATAGACGTCCCCAGCACCGGTGGTATCTTTTGAAACGACTGAAAAGGCGGGCTGTCGAACCACTTTCCCATTGTGAAGCCCAATGCTGCCCCGAGCGCCCAGGGTGATCACCACCTGCCGGGGTCCCAGTTCTGAAAGTCTCTGAAGGGCCTGCTCTTGGGGCGTCTTCTCCCCCATCATGGGGTCTGCGAATGTCTCCGATGCGATGAGCACATCCACCAGCGAAACGAGATCGAGGGTCCCTTCCCGAAAGGTTCCGGCATCCATGACGACGGTCACTCCTGTTGCCCTTGCCTGTGCGGCAGCCGCTTTGGCAGCAGGCAACATCAATCCGTCCAGGTGTAAAATGCGAGCATTGGGAAAAAAGCCAAGCCGGACTTCTTCGGGGGTGGGTGGCGGCACGGTGCTCCGATTCCAAAAAATGGTACGTTTCCCATCTTCCGCCGTCACCGCAATAAAGGCAAACTGCGAGTCATAACCCGGAACTGTTTTCAAACAGGAGGAATCCACTCCTTCTTTAGCGAGCGTTTCCGCAATCAGAAAACCGAAGGAATCATCTGAAATGCCGCTTAAAAGCGAGGTCGGAACACCCCACCTGGAAAGGGCTGCCATGGCCGTTGCGGCCGGACCGCCGCAACTGGTAAAGAGTCCTTCCAGCTCCATTTTGGTGTCTTCAGGGGGATAGTCGGGCACACGACCCACATAGTCCACACAAACCTGACCCAATCCGACCACCAGAACGGATTCTGAAGGCTTCTTCTCGGTATTAAGGCTTGACATAGGCACAGCCGTCAGCCTGGCGTTCAATCAATTCCAGAACGCCCGCCTTGGTGACCTCACATCCTTTAACAAGCGCTTTGGGATCAATCTTAAAGTTGGCAAGGGAGTTATTGCACATGAAAAAACGAACCCCCTGACCGGAAAGTGCCTCTATGCGAGAGCTGCTGTAGGAAGCGTTTTCCTTTACAAAAAGACGAACCGCAGAACCGTTTGCCACCAGGGAAATGGCGGCATCCTTGGCGGAAATCTCTTTCAATAGGTTGCTGATGTTGCTCAGCGCCATCAACAGCCTTTTCTCTTCATCCACATCCAGATGAAAAACAACTTTCATCATCTTTCGCGCCTCACTTCCTGGTCAATTTCCTTAGATTCATATTTAATTTTTCCAAAATCCATTTTTCGAGCACTTTGAAGACCACCTCTCTTTTGATCGGTTTTGTGATATAGTCATCCATCCCCGCTTCAAGACATTTCTCCCGGTCTCCCTTCATGGCGTGCGCTGTCATGGCAACAATCGGTATGGTGTCAAATCCCTTCTCCCTGATTGCCCTCGTCGCTGCCAGTCCGTCCATCTCAGGCATCTGAAGGTCCATGAATATTAGATCGAAATCCTTCGGAGATGCCATGTATTTTTCAATTGCTTCTTTACCGTTATTGGCAACGGCCACCCGATAACCGGCCTTGGTGAGCATGATCTTTGCCAGTTTCTGGTTGACGGGATTATCCTCGGCTAAAAGGATACAAAGTGAATGCTTCATCTCCTCCAAAAGCGAGTATTGGGTGACGATCTTCTTTCTGATACCTTCAGGACCTTGAGAATTGACCTTTACCTCTCCGATCAATCTCACCATCATTTGAAGCAGTTTTTCCCTGTGGATGGGTTTGCTCAAAAATCCATCGAAGCCGGCCTTCTTGCATGATTCGGCTTCACGTTCCATGAGCGAAGAAAGTGCAATCATGGGAAGATCTCGAAGCGGTGCTTCCTCGTTGCGAATCCTTTTTGCCACCTCATACCCGCTCATAACCGGCATCTGGATATCGCTGAGGCACAGGTCAAAGGGGTTTCCGACCGCCAGGGCTTTGCGCAAGATTGGCACAACCGCTTCACCGTCTTCAATGGCAACCACCGCCATGCCCGCAGATTCTAAAATATGTGTCAAGATCTCCAGGTTTCTCAGATTATCATCAACAATAAGAATCCTCCTGTCACGGAGCGTTAGGGGCCTCAGTCTTCCGGCGGTCTCTGTCCGTTCCGCCTTGCCCAGCCATGCGGTAAAATGGAAGGTACTACCTTTATTCATCTCACTTTCAACCCAGATGTCACCATCCATAAATCGGGATATTTGTTTGCATATGGTGAGGCCTAAACCGGTACCGCCATACTTTCTCGTCATGGAACCATCAGCCTGTTGAAATGGATCAAAGATGAAAGACAACTTGTCTTCCGGAATACCCATGCCCGTATCCCGAACCGTGGCGTGAAGTTTTACCCGATCCGTTTCTTCGGCCTCTGCTTCAAGTGAAAGTTCGATCTCTCCCGATTCGGTAAACTTGGAAGCATTGCTCATCAGGTTGGCCAGAACCTGCCGATATCGTCCCGGGTCACCTTCTACCAACGGCGGGATGTCTGCTCCGATACGGCAAAGGATCTCAACCGGTTTGGACCCAACCCTTGGACGGATTATTTCACAGACATCATAGGAGAGAAGCTCGGGGTCAAAATCAATCTTCTCAAAATCCAAATCGCCTGCCTCAATCTTGGAAAAATCAAGGATGTCGTTTAATAAGGAAAGCAGAGATTCTCCGCTCTTCTTAACCGTCATTGCATAATCTCTCTGATCTTCCGCAAGATCGGTATCGAGCAACATATCCGTAAAACCGATCACCGCATTCATCGGGGTGCGGATTTCATGGCTCATGTTGGCTAGAAAATGGGATTTGGTCCGCGAAGCGGTTTCGGCTTTTTCTTTGGCCTCGGTAAGGGTCTGCTCCACCTTTCTGCGCGCTGTAATATCGGTCAGAATCACGGCAGCACTTGACGTTTCGTCATTCAGCGGCAATATGCTTACGCTGACCTCGCGATGGTTAAGTGCAAGGGGTGAATCATCGCCCATGGTCAACGGAATGTCGCCAAGCCGCTCCAGTGCCACACGCATACGCCTGCCATCCTGGTCCGGAAACAGTTTCGCAATATGCATGCCGTATACGCTTTTTTCGGGCAAACCGATCAGTGTGAGTGCACTGGGGTTGGCATAGGTAATTCTGCCGGCAGCGGTGACTTCAAAAACCCCTTCAGACATTTTGGCAATAATCATCTTGTAACGTTTAATAACCGAAAGCAATTCCTGTTTAATATTTTGCTGAGTATAACCACCACGGTCAACGGGCTCCACCGATTCGGGCTGCTCCAGGGAGGCCAATACCTCTCCGGCCATCTCATTGAAGGGACCTTTAACAATGAAATGATCTGCTCCAAGGTTCCGATAATCGGTGGTATCATCGTCGCAGAGAGCGGAAAGAATGATCAGGAAGGTATTTTTTAAAATCGGATTTTGCCGAATCAGAAAACAGAGCTCCTCGCCGCTAATGTTGGGCATTACCAGATCAACAAAAATCACGTCCGGCACCAGGGTTTCCAGGATGTCCAAGGCGGAAAGGCCATCTTCCGCTGTTACGACTTCATGCCCTTTTTCGGACAGAACATCCTTCATAAACGATAGGATTAGTTTGTCATTATCAACAACCAATATTTTTTTTCTTTTATATTTCATTGTGTTGACTCAATCTATGCCTCACTGTAAGCTCAGCGAACACCCGTGAAAAGACTCAAATGCCCCAACACACCTAAATTTTTGCCGTCGGCGTTGGGCAAAGGGTCAATTATTTTTCTTTTTCCGGGACTTTGCAAGCGCCCACGGCTTCCGCATGGCGTTGGGAAAAGACTGCGCCGACCCTCGCCTTGCCCACTTTCCGGTCCATGGCGTGTACCTTGGCGGCCGCCTTGCGCGCCGCTTCAACAGCGGCCTCAATTTTGTCCATTTCCGCCCGATCAATACCCGGACGGGCTGCTTCCATGGCCTGCTTCAGAAGCACTTCCGCCTCTTCCGCCTTCTTTCGAAACTCCGCCGCTTCTTTTTCAGCCCGGATAACCTTGTTTTCCGATTCTTTCAAAGCATCAAGAGCAGCAGCCACTTCAGCATGTTTTCCTTCTTCCGGTTCCGCATCCAGATCGATATCTTCGGCCGCCAGTACGAGCGCCACACGCATCTCTCGTTTGGCAAGATCATCAATATCCGTATCGTAGGCACTCAGGATCTTTCCACTGCCAATGCGAAAGGGCATCATTACCAATGCTGCATTTTCCGAGTTTTGTACAATGGAAAGCGGGTCCGGATCACTGACCACCTGGGGATCCGCATCAATCCGTATGTCGTCCAGCATCAGACGCAGGTCCTCCCTGACGGATTCAATATCACTTTCCGATCCCGAAACGCCGGCAATCAGACGAATGCGGGCATCTTCCCATTGGGCGTTCTGTGTTATGAGATAAGCCAGTAGGAGCATCAAATGCCCGCTCGGATCATCCCGCCACCAAATATCGATGCGGCGCTCCGATGACGCCACCGTTTCCAGCTCGTTCCATGCCTCGCGTGGCGCTACCAACAGCACGATATTGCATCCCAGACGAAAGGTGGCTTTGATATTATTGGCGTAAGCAGTCCTCCGAATCCCGATAATCCCTTCACGAAGCGTACCGGACCAGTTGAAAAGGGCCATGTTGGCTTTTAAAGGCCCGACTCCGTATGATTGAATGAGGGTTGAAAGGCCTTGCTGAAGGTCCCGGGCGGTTATCACCAAAGGAAATGCTTCGGGCAGATCGGTGGAAAGGTCTCTTTGCAGTTCGCTTTTCACTTCTTCGCGCAGGTGTGCGGTTCTCATCACATCCCCTTCCAGCATGCGCACCGCCGTGATCAAACCGCTTCCCCCGTGAATCCATGAAGCAAAATGGAGAAGGGGTTTGCGCCGCTCCGGATGGTTTGAGAAGACCAGAATCTGAGGCCGCCAGTCCCGGGGATGCTCCGTTTCCCTGGAAACTGCCAGCAGGTGTTCGCGAACCTGCTGAAGGTTAAAGGAACGGCGACTGTCCGCCCATCTGGCCGGACCGGCCGTTCGCTTGAGATACTGAAATATGGCGAACAAGACGGTTACGGCGATGATACCGGCTTTAAAATCGATGGCCAACATGACCCCCAGGCAGGCCAATGCCCCGACCAGGCTGAGACGATAATGAAACCATCGAAATCGGGGACGAAAGGAAGGGCTGGCCGAACGTGCCTCAAAAAACGTGGCATAATTTAACAGGCCGTAGCTGATGAGAAAGAACATGCTCACCACCGGCGCGATGACGTTCAGGTTCCCGAGTGCTACGGTGGCCAATGCAATAGCCGCACTTAACAGCACGCCGTGACGGGGATTGTTTGTGGGGCCCGACCCTTTGGAAAAAAGCAGGAGAAACGGAAAGATACGGTCCGCGGACAGGGATTGAAGGATGCGAGGGGCCCCCAGAAAGGAGGCCATGGCTGACGAGAGGGTCGCCGCAATCACACCGGCATCAATGAGAAAGGAAAACCGGGCAACCTTGCCCATGGCGCCGTAATCCGCCGCCAGGATGTTCCGGGACAAAACCCCCGCAAATACCACGGCAACCCCGAAATAAACCAGGATTGAAATTCCCACCGCCATAAAGGTGCCCAAAGGGAGGCTCTTTCCGGGATCCTTGAGATCTCCGGACATGCTCACCCCTTGTGTAAATCCTGTAACCGCGGGGAAAAAGATGGCAAACAGGACCCAGAACGGAATGCCTGAAGCGGCGTCTGTCCAGTTCCGGGAAAGGACAACACCGTCCCACCGGGAAAACCCTCCCCAGAAGAAAGAAACCAGTGCCAAGCCGATCAAAAGCATGACCACGTATTGAAACCGGGTGGCCCAGTCCGCACCCAGCCAGGCCAATATGAAAAGAAGAAGGACGGCCACCTCCGCAATCATCCGTGTGGACAACCATTCTGAAACGGGCAGAATTTCGGTCATGGCTTCTCCGAAACCCATGCAATAGAAGGCGATGGAAACGGATTGCGCCAGAAACAGGACAATCCCAATGGCCCCGCCGAATTCAACACCCAGAGTTCGCGAGATCAGGTAATAGTCCCCTCCCCCTTTGACCTTGAGATTGGTGGAGATGGCCGCCAGGGAGATACTGGTCAGCACCGAAATGGCATTGGCCAGCCCGATCATGATCAAGGCCCGTCCCAGTCCGGCATTTCCCACCACATAACCCAGACGGAGAAAGAGGATAATCCCCAGGATGGTCAGAACACTGGGCGTAAAAACGCCGGCGAATGTCCCCAGCTTGCCGCTTTGGGGTTTGGACGTCAGGTTCGGGGAAATGTTTTTTTTCACGAAAACCTCTTACGCTGATTCTCTCTAGCCAGGACTCTGGGAATGGTAACAACCCGGCAAGCACCTTGCAAGCGGTTTATTCTTGGGAAAATCTCAAAGAAGATTCTTGCCATAAAGCCGGAAAAGACGATAAACAGAAAAGAAGGCATGTCAAAATATTATGAGGAGGATAGTGATGAATGTTTCGGAAGCGATCCTGACAAGAAAAAGTGTACGCGCTTATTTGGACAAACCGGTTCCCGCCGAGGATCTGGAAAAAATTATCGAAGCCGGTCAATGGGCACCCAATGCAGGGGAATTTCAGATTTCAGTGATCCGCAACAGGAAATTGCAAAAACGGATCAATGACGCAACACATGATAAAATGGTGAACTCCGGCATCGAATTCTTGCGTCAGAGGGTATCCCTGCCCGGGTATCAGCCGCTTTATGGCGCACCCATGCTGATCCTTCTTTCCGCACCCGCCGAGGCGCCATACAGCGCGGTCAATGCATCACTGGCTGCGGAGAACATGCTCCTCCAGGCAACCGAAATGGGCCTGGGGTCGTGCTATCTTGTTTCCCCTACCCTGGCGCTGAACGACGCTGACAACGGTTCTCTGGCGCAGGAGGCGGGCATTCCGGACGGGTGCAAACTCCAGTGTGCCGTTATCCTGGGATATGCCGCCGCTGAAAACAAATATAGCGTTGGCGAACGCGCTAAGAGGGGGACTGTTCATTACGTGGACTGAATGATGGAGGAAAAACATGCATCAGGAGCCTCGAATCGTCCGATCGTCCTGCCGCGGGTGCCACGGCGTGTGCCAGGTGTTGGTTCACATGGACGGGGAGAAAATCGTAAAGGTTTCCGGGGATCCGGACAGCGTCACCAGCCGGGGGTATCTTTGTCCCAAAGGAGCAGCCGCACCTGAGATACTCTACCATCCAGACAGATTGAAATTTCCCCTTCGGAGGGTGGGAGCGCGCGGCGAAAACAAATGGGAGCGCACATCCTGGGAGGCGGCCATCGCTGAAATGGTCGAGCGATTCGACCGCATTCGCCGGGAATGGGGCTCGGAATATTTCGCCATGGCGCAGGGTACCGGCAGGCCCTACACCGAGTTCACCATCCGGTTTGCCAACGCCTTTGGAACACCCAATTTCATCAATCCCGGACACCTGTGTTACCTGCCGAGAGTTATTGCAAGCGACATTACCTTGGGCGGCCTTCCGGTGAGCGATATCTACGGTTTCGGCGGTAAGAGCCCCGCGTGCATTCTCAACTGGGGCTGCAACCATGTGGAAACGGGGAGCGCCGACGGAATGTGCGGGGCCATGTTCAAAAGGGTCGTCAGGAAAGCGGAAAGCGTCATCGTTGTCGACCCCCGAGGCATCGGTCTTGTCAAGGGAGCCGATCACTGGTTGCAGCTCCGGCCGGGAACCGAATGCGCTTTGGCCCTGGCCATGATCCATACGGTCATAACGGAAGGCCTGTTTGACGGTGATTTTGTGCGCCATTACACCTTCGGCTTCGAGCCCTTGGCCAGGCACGTCCGGTTTTTCACGCCGGAGTGGGCCGAACCCATCACCCGCGTTCCCGCCGAAAGTATCCGCGCCGCGGCAAGAAAATTCGCCACAACCAAGCCGGCCTGCCTTCAGTGGGGCAATGGCATCGATACCAGTGTAAACGGCTTCCAGACGGGGAGAGCGCTCCTCATCCTGATGGGACTCACCGGTAACATCGATGTCCCCGGCGGCAATGTTCTTTGGGTCCCGCCGCAAGGAATTCGGCCCAAGTCCCCGCTCATAGACATGAACGTCGCCGGTGTGCAGTTTCTGCCGCCCGAGAAAAAGGCCCGCATCCTCACGGGAGGCAAATACCCCTTTGCTCCCAACTGTCATCCGCCCACCTTCTGGAAATCGATGGTCACCGGAGATCCCTACCGTGTCCGCGGCATCTGGATCGTCGGCTCCAACCCGCTAGTCACCGGCACCCAGGGGCTCACCGTCGAAAAGGCGCTCCGGAACCACATGGAATACACGGTGGTTTCGGACCTCTTCATGACGCCCACCGCCCAACTGGCCGACCTCGTTCTTCCGGCGGCTCACTGGCTGGAACAGGACGACGTGGTGTACATGCACAAGATATGGTGCGTACTGGCACGCAAAAAGGTGGCCCGGATCGGCGAGACCCGGGACGACCGGGATGTGATTTTCGACGTGGCACATGGCCTGGGCCTTCGGGAGGCCTTCCCATGGCCGGACCGATATGCTTATCTGGACTGGCTTCTGGAAGAGACGGGAATGAACTTCAAGGCCTTCAAGGAAAAAGAGGTTCTCATGGGTGATATGCGGTACCGAAAGTACGAATCGGACGGTTTCAAGACCCCTTCGGGCAAATTCGAATTTTATTCAAAAGTGATGGAGCACGAAGGAAGACCGCCCATGCCGCTCTATGTAGAACCACCCCTGTCACCCATCTCCACTCCGGATTTGATGACCGAATATCCTTTTATTCTCATGTCCGGAACCAAGAAGCTGGCCTTCTTTCACTCGGAGTATCACCAAATCCAATCCCTGCGCAAAAGGCATCCGGACCCCGTTGTGGAGATCCATCCAACAGCCGCGGCACGCCTCGGCATTTCCGAGGACAGCTGGGTAGTTGTGGAATCACCCCATGGTCGCGCCAAATTGAGAGCGAAGCTCTTCGACGGCATCGCCCCAGACGTGGTGAATGCCGAACATGCATGGTGGTATCCGGAAGCACCGCCGCCGGATTACCAATGGCGGGTCTCCTGTGCCAACCTGCTTTACGGGGATGATCATTTCGACCCCGACACCGGGTCGGAGCCGCTCAAGTGTTATATCTGCAAGGTATATAGGGCTTGAGAGGCGCTAACCTTGAAGCACATTCTATTATCGCTGATCCTCTTTTTGTCTGCGGCAACGGTGTCCGGCGGGATGACTGAGCTGGCGGTACGCGATGATCCACCCGTGCCACAACTCGCCAGGGTCTTTGAAAAGAAAGTGGCGGAGATTTCCGCCGTCAAGGCGTTGATGGTCAAACAGACCAATCGTTTCCGGAAAGAGGAAGGCCTTGAACCCGTTGAGTTGAACAAAGCGCTGAGCGAAACATCACAACATTTCGCCGATTTCATGGCCCGCACGAAGAAGTACGGTCACACGGCAGATGGTCGTTTGCCGTCTGAGCGAGCGCAGGCCCAGGGATATCAATATTGTATGGTCTCCGAAAACATTGCCTACCAGTTTCGTTTAGAGGGATTCAGTACGGAAGAATTGGCAAAGGTTTTCGTTACCGGATGGAAGAAGTCCCCGGAACACCGCAAGAATATGGTGGATCCCGGTTTCGTAGAAATCGGCGTGGGTGTGGCTCAGGACCCTACGTCCGGAAGGTATTTTGCCGTGCAGATGTTCGGACGCCCCAAATCCATGGGAATTCGCTTCCAGTTGGCCAATAAGTCAGGTCAGACTGTTTATTATACCCTTTCAAACCGCGAAAGCCGCCACGAATATTCCCTGCCGCCGCAGGCGATCCAGACCCATGAAAGATGTCTTCCAACGATACTTGAACTCTCTGATATGGAGATGAAGACAACCATATCGGACGGCACCTGTTACACCGTCGGCAGCGGAAAAAGGGGGGAATTGACCCTCACAACCGGCAGTCTACGGGATCGGGGACGCCCTTAAAATCATAAGTTCCTGAATGGTCGTATATGAAATTAATTATCCATGATACGCCAGGATTAAAATGTGAGTGATAATTGAAAGGAAGAAGTGAATTTTTTTTCAACCGCCTCGTCCAACCAGCTAGTTTGAGCAGGCAAGCTGCTCAACTGTATGCTCGCTTTCAATGAACCATCGCTTGACGTTTAGACGTTCTGGCGTTATAATTTCACTAAACATGGGAGGTGACATTATGTCAACAGCTGCAAAACGTGCCACTGTCTATTTTGATCCCGCCATACATAAGGCATTGAAACTTAAGTCTATAGAAACATCGAAGTCGATATCTGACCTTGTTAATATGGCCGTAAAAGAATCTCTTGCTGAAGATGCTGAGGATATCAGCGCATATGAAAAAAGGGTTAATGAATCACTGATTAGTTTCTCAGAAATGGTCAAAAGGTTAAAAAAAGATGGCCGAATATGAGATCTTTTTTAAAGAATCAGTTTGGAAAGATATAAGAAAAGTACCGAAAGGCAATCTAAAAAAAATTATGACAAGGATTGAAAAACTTGCAGATAATCCACGCCCCTTTGGTTGTGAAAAACTTACAGGTGAAGAACTCTACCGTGTCCGGCAAGGAAATTACCGTATTGTATATTTAATACAGGATAATGAACTTACGGTCTGGGTCATCAAGGTCGGACATAGAAAAGATATTTATCGCTGAAGCCAACCCGGCGCCGGTCTGGACGGTAGGGACCACGGGATCGGGGACGCCCTTAAAATTATAAGTTCCTGAATGGTCCTATATGAAATTAATTATCCATGATACGCCAGGGTTAAAATGTGAGTGATAGCGGGAGGATAAACTTAAAAACTGAAGGGGGGTGCATTCGTCCATGAACAAGCTGATGAAGATGTTTCCTCCGAGGCCGTTGGAATTGCTCGCGTTGCTGACTGCTTTGACACTCGCCGGCGCGGCGCAGGCGGAGACTTTGTCCGGCGCAGCTTTGGTCCAAGCGTTGCGCCAAGGTGGCTATGTGCTGCTGATGCGTCACGCCAGTTCGTCCCACGACGTTCCGGACAAAGCCACGGCCAATGCGGATAACATAAAGCCCGAGCGTCAACTCGACCAGACGGGACGTAATACCGCCATGGCCATGGGCGTGGCGATGAAGAAACTCGGCGTCCCTGTCGGCGATGTATTATCGAGCCCAACCTACCGTGCGCTGGAAACGATTAAGCTTGCTGGCTTCGGCACAGCCAAGACGTTTGAGGAACTGGGCGACGGGGGCACGAGCATGTCGTCGCAAGCGGTTGCCGGATGGGCCTCATGGCTTAAAATGAGGGTCTCCGAAAAACCCCGCGCCGGCACGAACTCAATCCTCGTCACGCATTTGCCCAATATCGCCGCCGCTTTCCCGGACGAGGCGAAGGGTTTGTCCGATGGCGAAGCGCTGGTGTTCCTGCCCGCAGGCACGGGCGCCGGACTCGTCGCGCGCGTGAAGATCGAAGAATGGCCGCGGCTCGCGCAAGGCGCACCACCCGTCCCGCGCCCCGGAGGCGGGGACAAATAACGGTCAAACAGCAATTCAGCCAACGCAAAAAGGTCCACTCAACAGGCCCAAACAAAGGAGGCATCAATGAGAACTTCATGCAGATTCATGCTGGCCAGTGTTATGCTCTTTATCCTGGTCGTTCCTTCCTCCCTGAAAGCCGAATCACCCCAGGAGTTTCCGAACATGGTCGGAAACTGGGTGGACAACGAATACAAAGTGTACTTGTATACCGGATTCAAAATGGCACAAGTCGAATTTCGGATCAAAGAACAAGACGGGCCACATTTCAGAGGCGTCCATGTATGGAAACATGTGGACAACGGCAAACCCTTGACCACCAAAAATGGAAAACTCATCACTGGGGACACGGAGCCCTTTGTTGGCGTCATCGGATTCGATGGCAAGTCGATCACCATTGCAGAACAGGATGACACGGGGGTGCTCCATGGCAAGCTGGTCGGAAAGGATACCATGCTGCTGATATATGAGGAACCGGGCGCCAATGCCATGGTATTTCGGCTGGAATTAAAAAGGAAACCATAGGTCCAGCCAGTCATACCACTCATTTTGCTAATGGTGAAAATGGGGACTTCCCTATGGCAGATATCTAATTATTTAAGGATGTCCCAGAAATCATATAACCTTTTGGACAGGGTAGAAAGGAGTAACCATGAACCGCTTCAAGAAGCTACAGATCGCTCATAATTCCAGGAAGCTTGCGCTCGCCGCGCTCGTTCTTCTTTATGCCGTCGGCTGCAACTCCTCCGACTCCGCCGCACCTTCATCGGAAGGTGAAGCTGAAGACGCTTCGCCTTATTCAGTGCACGTGGCATTTTCAGGTGGTGGTTGGCGCGCGCATACCGGCCACGCCGGCTGGACCCTGTCTCTTCTGGAAGGCGGTAGCAAAACGCTCGAAGATGTGTTCGCGCATGTGGGCACTGTCTCCTCAAACTCGGGCGGAAGCTGGTTCAGCACGATGCTGATGTATTCGGGTGATTTCGTTACGGCGATCGAGGCTAAGAACGCCATTAACACGTGGCCGGACACAGGAGAGGGCGCGACCGGATGGCTTGGTCAGCAGCAGTATCTGTTCGACCAAGCCTACTGCCACAGCTTGAGCGGGGACAAGTTTACCGCATGCGTTTTCGCATACTACACGGGTGAAGATGCTACGTATTGGCACAAAGTTGTAGAGGATTTGGTGTTTATGGACTATCCGATCACCGAGGCGCTGAGCGGAAAGCGACAAACGTGGGCGGAGGACAAACCGTTGCTGCTGGCGGCGACGATACTGACAACGGAGGCCGTTCTCGGCGAAGAAGACGGTGACAAGCAATACTATCAGGCGTGCCTTTCGCCCTCTACACCGGTACTGAACGGCGATGGTGGGGCGTCTTGCAGTGGCGAAACCGGAGCCGCTCCCGATGTCACGCCGGTGACCTTCTCGAGCATACCAAGCGGATCAACCTTCATGGCGCCCCCTTTTCTCCCGGCTGCCGGGGCGGGCACGAACGGCCCCCATTTCAATCTGGGCTATACGGAAAACGCGTCGAGCTCTCCGGCCACGGCCACCACCACCATCGAGAATCCCTTGGCAAACGATCTCGTTCCCGTTGTGACCGCCGCGGCGGCTTCGAGCGCGGCCGCGGGTTTCGCAGCCAGTGGCGTGGTGTCCGGGGATTGGGAGGAGGCGTACCAGGCTTCAGATCTAGCTCTCAACTTCCGGTTGGCAGGAAACATGCAGAACGTCGTGGCGAACGGGATGACAGTCGAAGCTTTGGCGGCGGCGAAGATCGTCCAAATCGCGGACGGCGGCCCCGTCGACAACTCGGGCGTCGCCCAGCTCGTGAGCTTCCTGCAACTGAACAATCAGGCGGACGGTTTCAATATCGTGGCCTTCGACAACGTTCAGGAGCTCTACACGCCCGGCGGCAACGCCGCGAACGTGGGGATCGACATCGCGTATCTGTTCGGCGAGGGGTTATGGCAAGGCAACCAATTCTGCTCTGGAACCAACGGCAGTGGAACCTGCATTACCGTTCCCAAGCTGCAAATCTTCGAGGTCGATCCACTAACGAGCCCACCTGAGTTGACTTGGAGCGCGGCAGCCAGCGACAACAGCCCACCGAACCTGGTGCACGAGTTGATTTATACGAAGTACACGGTCACCACCACGGAAAATCCGACGCTCGGCGTCGCGGCGGGCACGACTGGAACGCTTCACGCGTTCACGTGTGCCTGGTCTGATGCGGACACGTCGCCCCAAAACAACACGCAGGACGGAGATTTCAAAACCTATGCCGACATGCTCAACTTCATCAACGCCGGGTTGCAGAACCCCGACGCGCAGGGACAGACGGGACTGAAGTACCTGCAGGATGCGCTCGGCCTCAACCAGTAGCCGTTCCTTTCTGCTCTATGTCCTGACCTTCCGCTGCGATGGTTGGGAGACGGTGGGGTAGAGAAAATGCATAACACGTTACAGATTTTCCCATAAATCCCAAAACTGTGGAAAAGATTTATTGACGCAGGCGGGATTTTGTATGCGAACTCCCGGGATTCTTAAACCGATCACCGCCAGGCTCATGGCCAGGCGATGATCGTCATAGGTATCGACATCGGTCCCATGAAGCGGCTCCTCCCCATGGATCACCAGAGAATCTTCGAATTCTTCCACTCTTCCGCCCAGTTTTCGCCATTCCCGGGCCACGGCGCTCAGCCGGTCGCTTTCCTTAAATCTGAGGTGCGCAACATTCGAAATGGTGGTTTTTCCCTGGGCGAAAAGGGCCACCGCCGCAAGGGTGGGTACCATGTCGGGCATGGCACCCATATCCACGTCCACAGCGCTGAGCTTTCCCCCCGATACGGTCACCCGATCGGTGTCTCTCTGAATGGCACATCCCATTTGTTCAAAGACCTCCAGCAGCCGGACATCCCCCTGGCGGCCTTGGGGGTTGATGTTTTTTGTGGTGACCGTTTTTCCCGTAATCGCCGCACCGGCCCAAAAATAGGAGGCGGATGACGCATCTCCCGAAACCGTGTAGTCCATGGAACGATATGTTTGCCCGCCGGAAACGCTGAACCGTGCAAAACCTGTTCGTTCAACGGAAACGCCGAAGGAATTCATGACATCGATGGTCACATCCACGTACGGTTTTGAGACCAGATCCCCTTTGACCGTGATATCCACACCCTTTTCGGCGTAAGGGCCGGAAAGGAGAAGAGCCGACAGAAACTGACTGCTGGCATCCCCGGGCAGGTTTATGGCGCCGCCCCGTATTCCGCCCGACAAAATACGAACGGGAGGAAACCCGTCGCGCCCCGTACAGGCGATCCTTACACCCAGTTGCCGGAGTGCGTCCACCAAAGGTCCCACGGGACGATCCCGCATGCGGGGCGTTCCCGTCACCAGAAAACGGCCTCCTGCCAAGGCCAGCACCGGCAACATCAGTCTAAAGGAGGTTCCAGAATTCCCCAGATAAACCGCCATTTCCCACGGCTGATCACACTTCTTTTGATCGATCCCTTCCACAACCAGATGATCATCCCGCCGTTTCATCCGGACCCCGATGTTTTCGAGGGCGCGAGCCGTGTGAAGCGTATCTTCACTGATGAGGTCATTTCTGAGGATGGTGGTCCCTTCCGCCAGCCCACCGGCGATGAGCGCCCGATGGGTGATGCTTTTGGACCCTGGCATGGTCACCGCCAGGTGATTTTCAAATTTTGTCATATCCGCTCCAGTACAACCTCAACCCTATATTGAAAGCGCATTTGTCACCACATCCCGCATGACGATCAACGGGGCTTCCCTGCCCGTCCATAATTGAAACTGCAAAGCCCCCTGATGGATAAACATCTCAAGACCACTGATAATCTTACAACCCCTTGAGCGAGCATCCTTCAGCATTTTCGTCTCCATGGGGTTGTAAACGGCATCCATCACCACCATCCCTTCTCGGAATATATCACTCGGTACGGGAGACGCGTTTTCCCGCGGAAACATGCCCACCGGCGTCGTCTGGATCAAGACATCCACATCCAATTCCCCAATCTTTGACAGGGGGACAAAAGGGCATTTCAAAAAATCCGCAAGGGCCCCCCCGCGATCTTCAGACCGATTGGAGACCGTAAGATTCATCCCGTTCTTCGTGGCCATGAATCCGACGCCCCGGGCCGCCCCGCCCGCTCCCACCAGCACACATCTTTTGCCCGCCGGGAAAATCACCGCATCCAGGGCCTTCATGGCCCCCGATCCATCCGTGTTATAGCCCTTCAATAGTCCGTTCTCATTTACAATGGTATTGACGGCTCCGATCTTTTCCGCAAGGGGGTCCAACGCATCCAGATACGCCATTACCTCCGTTTTGAATGGAATGGTCACACTCATGCCGCGGATGCCCAGCGCCCGCATTCCCACAACGCTTCCCTTGAGGTCCGAGGATTCGAGGGCCACATAACAGGAATTGATACCTTCCGCTTCAAAGGCCGCATTGTGCATGGCAGGGCTCAGGGAATGGCCGATGGGATTGCCCAGTACCCCATAAATTCTTGCGGGTCCCTTTTTCATTGTGAGAGCACCTCCAGTATCATTTTCATCTCTTTTACCGTCATCTGACCCGACGCCGATTCCTGACCCCTTTCAAGAGCGGCAAAGGTGAAGGCCCCTCCCAAAAGGGGAGATGCCACCCGGCTTATGCGTCCAAGGGGCCCCATGCAAAAAGTGACGATCTTAACGCCCATCCCTTCCGCCTGCGGGATTAAACCCAGTACGGTCAGGTTGTCTTCAGGGGTCCCGGCACGGGTCACAATTTTCACCACATGGGCCCCTGTGGCAGCCATCTTCCGGAATAGATTCGACAGGGATTCCCGTGAAGGCGTGCCGTTTCGAAAGTGCTTTGATAAAATGAGTTTGGTGCGGCCGCGGTTTTCAAACAAGGGACGCCGGTGTTCAAGGGGAACGGTATATTCCACGTCCACGAATTCCACACCCAGCCGGATTGCTTCCCTGAGATAATCTATGCGGGTGTGATAAGGTGCTGACCCTTCTCCTCCCTCCTTTTTGGATCGATATGTAATGATGATGGGTTTGGAAGCAAACCCGACCATCTCTTTCAAATCAAACACATCCATGACATCCAGCCGGATTTCCATGAGATCACAGAAATCGGATGCGACCCGCATCTTGTTAAGGGCATCGGCGGTATTTTGTGCCAGAATGGGAATACAGATCATGGGTCATGTTCCCTTTTCAATCACCCACGCCTCTTTCATGACACACCTCCGGAGGGATAGGACCCCAGCCATTTTGTGAATACAACCATGCGCTTCATCTTTGACATGGCATCCACAAGGGCGGGATCCTTTCGGTGTCCTTCAAGATCCACAAAAAACAGGTATTCCCAGGATCGATTGGGCATGGGTCTCGATTCGATGCGACTCATGTTGATGTCGCTTTCAGCCAGCATGGACAGCACCTCTGACAGGGCACCGGGACGGTGGCCCAGGAAAAAGAGCAGTGTGGTCTTGTCCTTTCCGGTGGGCTCGGGTTCGCCGTTTCCAATCACCAGGAATCGTGTCACATTGTGGGGCTCGTCTTCGATATCTTCACTGAGGACCTGGAGCCCCAGGGTTTCTGCCAGAAACCTGCTTCCCAGCGCGGCACCATGGGGATCTTCGGCTGCCATTCGCCCCGCCTGGGACGTGCTTTCCACCAGCTCAAAAGGCATCTCCGGCAGATGGGTTTTGAGCCAGGAGCGACACTGGGCCAAGGGCATGGGGTGGGAATAAAGTTTCCCAACGGCTTTTAAATCAGGATTATTGGACATCAGACTGAGTCGAATCCGGAGATAGTATTCGTCGCTGATCTTTAAATCAAATTTGTTAAACAAATCCCATATCCCGGCTACCGATCCTTCCAGGGAATTTTCCACAGGAATAACACCCAGTTGACAATGTCCCTTTTCCACGGATCCAAAAATGTCCTCGAAGGTGCGAAACCCGCAAAATTGAGCGGCGTTTCCAAAAATGGAAAGTGCCGCCTGATGTGAAAAAGTCGCCTCGGGTCCCAAAAAGCCAATTTTTAGCGGTCCCTGAACCGCTCTTCCCGCAGAAATAATCCGGGTATAAATGTCCCTAATGGCATCCGGTGAAAGGCGGCCTTGATGTTTTGCGGCCATCCTGTCAAGAATTGCCTTTTCACGCACCGGATCAAAGACCGCCATTCCCATATTGCTTTTTACCTGCCCGATGGCAGCCGCCACATCCATTCTTTGACGCAAAAGCGACAGAATCTTCCCGTCAATGGCGTCAATTTCTTTTCTGCTACGGTCCAGCGTTTCCCAACCGGCTTCATCATCCTTTCCGGATTTCATTTCTCTATTTTCCCCTGTTCTCATTTTAAGAAACACCCTTTAACAAACCATTGAAATATCTTATGCGGCCGCTTCCCAAAAAGCGGACCTCTAAAACCGAAAAAATAATCAAAACCGAATGTCATATCCATGGTCATGAAACGTAACGTCCTTTTAAACACCAAAAACCTGCCCAACGGCTTTAGCCCGCAGATAATGATCGGCCAGCACAATGGACACCATGGCTTCAAGCACCGGCACAATGCGGGAAACAGCGGTTACGTCAAACCGGCCTGTCAATTCCAAAACTGCATCATGCCCTTCCCGGTCAACGGTCTTCTGCGGTTTCATGATGGAAGGGATTGGTTTTACAGCGGCACGCAGCACCAGATCATCCCCATTGGAAATACCCCCCAGAATTCCCCCGGACCGGTTGGATGAAAATCCCGCTGAAGTGATGGGGTCGTTGTTCTCTGAACCTCTCATGCGGGCCGCTTCAAAACCGGCACCCACTTCCACCCCTTTGACCGCCCCCACGGACATGATGGCTTTGGCCAGTTCTGCATCCAACTTGTCAAATACCGGCTCGCCCAGGCCCGCGGGGCATCCCATCACGAGCACTTCAACCACCCCGCCCAGACTGTCCCCTTCTTTACCGGCCTGATCCAGAGCAGCCAGCATCCTTTCCGCGGCTTCGGCATCGGCGCAATAAAGTGGATTCTGATCAACAGCGGTTGGGTCCATGAACGCGGCGCGAATCCCTCCAACTTCAAGGGTATGCCCCAAAATGGAGATACCAAGCGGTGCCAGCACCTTTCGCGCCACAACGCCGCATGCCACACGGGCGGCCGTCTCCCGAGCCGATGCCCGGCCGCCCCCCCGGTAATCCAGATGACCGAATTTCTTAAAATAGGTGTAATCCGCATGTCCCGGCCTGAACAGGTCCTTGAGGACACCGTACGGTTTGCTTTTCACATCCCGGTTTGCCACCAGCAAAGCCAATGGCGTTCCGGTGGTATGCCCTCCGAAAACACCTGACAGAATCTCCACTCGGTCTTCTTCCGATCGCGGCGTCTCAAATGACGACTTCCCTGGCCTGCGACGTTCCATCGCCTTTACGAAATCGGCTGCTTCAAGCGGTATCCCCGAAGGACATCCGTCGATAACGGCGCCCAGTGCCTTTCCATGGGACTCGCCGAATGTGGTGATTCTAAATGATTGTCCAAAGGAATTTCCGGCCATTGATCCCTTCTCCACTTATGAGTTTAACACCGAGGCAAAAAACATCTCCCCCGACTGAACCCGCTCCTGCAAAAGCGCCGACGCCGCCGGCATACTTCTGATGATCTCTTTTGATACCGCCCGGGGGGATTTTTGATCCGTGTTCACCACATGATCGCCGGCACGATCGTAAAGGGGCGTTCTTTTCGCCAGGACCGCCTCGATCTCCGCCAGCGGGCTTATCCCTGCCAGTCCGGGCCGCACCCGGCCAGATTCCTCATCCCGGGTCATGCGCTCATGAAGGATTGAAAGGGATGCCTGTAACCAGATCACCCACCCAGACTCCCTGAGATAGTGAACGTTTTCCCAGTCCAGAATAACACCGCCCCCGGTGGCAATGACCTGGTTGTCCTGACCGGAAACGGATCGAACGACCATCTTTTCCACCATTCGAAAGGGATCCCACCCGTTTTCGGCCACATACTGATCAATGGTGCAGGCAATCTTTTCCTCCAGGACCTGGTCCGTATCCACCAGTTTCAGACCCAGATCCTTTGCCAGGATTTTTCCCACCGCGCTTTTCCCGCTGCATCGATACCCGATTAAAACAATATTCATAATAAAAGGCCTGAAGCTTTTTTTACCAAAAAAAAGCCGTGGATGCGTTTGAAGGCGTCCACGGCTTTGAAAATCCACAAAAAAGAGCATCTCAGAGCATGGACAGACCTCCGCCAAAATAAAAATAAAAGCCCTGCCATGATCGGTTCAAAAACATTGTTCTGCTGTTCCCTGTTGTATTTAATTCAATGAATGGGATGCAATTAAACCCAATCAAAATATTTTGTCAAGGAAAAAATCAACTGATTTCAGCGTTGCAGATCCCCCTTTGGATTCCTTTCCGGATGAAACAGGGAATAGACCGCCGGAATCAGCACCAGCGTAATCAAGGTTGATCCGGCAAGCCCTCCCACAACGGCCCGTGCCAGGGGGGCCTGGGCATCGGCCCCCTCACCAATCCCCAGCGCCAGGGGGAGCAGTCCCAGGATCGTCGTAAGCGTCGTCATGAGAATGGGCCTCAGCCTGCGGCGGCCCGCCTCGATCAGCGCATGGTGAGTGTTCGTGCCGGTGCGAACCAGTTGCCCGGCCTGGTCCACCAGGAGTACGGCGTTGTTGACCACGATCCCCCCCAGCATGATGCACCCGATATAAGACTGAACATTCAAGGTGGTTTTGGTCATGAAGAGGGTCACCAACACCCCCACAGCCGCCAGGGGTACAGAAAACATCACCACCAGGGGATCCCTGAACGACTCGTATTGACAGGCCAGGACCATGTACACCAGCACCAGGGCCAGCACGATGGAAACAGCCAGTTCCCGAAAGGCCTTCTGCTGTTCTTCGAAATTGCCGGCCACCATGAGGTCGTACCCCATGGGACGGGGTATCCGGTTCAACCGGGTCTGCACCTCTTGTGCCACGGAACCCTGGTCGCGGCCTGCCACATTGGCCTGGACCGTGAACATTCGCTGCTGATCCTTTCGATCGATCAAAAGAGGGCCACGTCCCGCTTCGGTGACCACCAGGTTCCGGAGGGACACCTGTTCGCCCGAACCGGTGGCAAGGGTGAGGTTCAAAATTTCGTCCAGAGACCGTTTTTCCGCATCTTTTAATTGCACCCAAATGCGATAGGAATTCCCGCCCGTTCGGTACTCGCCTGCTTTGGAACCGGCCACCGCCGTTTCCAACAGCTGGGTCACGTCTCGCACGGTGAGATCCAGATCGGCGATTTTGCTTCGGTCCACCTGGATTTCCTGTTGCGGGACGCCCGCCTCGAGGCTGGTTTGAATATCCGTAATCCCCGGCACATCCTTAATCTCTTCCGTCACCCTTCGAACCAGGACGCCCAGAACCGCCAGATCGAATCCCCGAACCTCGATGGTCAGCCCCTCATCACCGCCCAGGATCCGTTCCAGCAGAAACTGCCCCTGGGGTGCACGAACACGGATCTCCATGCCGGGGATTTGATCTTTTAAACGACGACGCAAATCGCCCGCGATTTCCACATTGGAACGATCCCTTCGTGCTGCCGGCACCAGGCTCAAAATGATTTGCCCTTCCGCCCCTGAGTTGGGCCGCCAGCCGGAAGCCCCGACGCTGACCACCGATGCCACCGCTTCCGGTACCGCCGGGTAGACGATGGCTTCCATCTTCCGTGTCTGGCGATCCACCAGTTCCAGCCGGGTGCCGATTTCCATCTTTCCGCTGACCCGAACTTCACCCTCATCGCTGGGGGGGATGAATTCACTCCCGATGAACGGTAACAGCAGCAGGCTTGCGCCCAGCAGGGCACAGGCCACAAAGATCGTGACCAGTCGGTGGCGCAGAACCGTTTTCAGCAGCCTCAGATAAGCGTTATCCAGCCCCAAAAAAAGGGCGTTGGAGAAAGTCATCAATCCTTCGATCCAGGGCTTTCTTTTTTTCTGAAGCGTAAGGGTGGATTTGAGCAGCCTTGACGCCAGCATGGGCACCAGGGTCAGGGAAACGGTCAGGGAACAGATGAGGGAGAAGATGATCACATAGGCCAGTTCCTTGAAGAGAATTCCCGTCACCCCCTGCACGAACACCAGGGGCAGGAAAATCACCAGGGTCGTGATGGTACTGGCCACGATGGCCTTTCCCACTTCTTGAGCCCCTTCTACCGCGGCAACGGCGGGCGTTTCGCTGTTCTCGTAGCTTCTGCGGAAAATATTTTCCAGCACCACAATGGAGCTGTCCACCATCATGCCCACCCCCAGGGCCAGTCCCCCCAGGGTCATGAGATTGAGGGTAAAACCTCCGAAGTACATGAGGGCAAAAGTAGCGACAATTGAGATGGGGATGGAGAGGGAAATGGCCACGGTGCTTCTTAAATTACGCAGGAAAAAGAGGAGCACCAGGATGGCCAGGCCGCCGCCGTAGAGTACCGAACGGGCGACGTTCTTGATGGACCGTTCGATGAAGTTTCCCTGATTGATGACCGGAACGATGTGAATCTGGGGGTAGGCCTCATTGGCCGCCTTGATTTCCGCCAGGACCCGTTTGGCCACCTCCACCGTGTTGGCATTGGCCTGTTTGCGAATGGCCACCCGGATCCCCTGTTGGCCGTTGACCCGGGTCATGCGCGTCAGCTTTTCGTAGGTGTCGTTCACGTCCGCAATCTGGTCGAGGGTTACCGCTCCCCCGCCCCGCTTCACAATGACCGTATCCCGAATCTGATCCAGGCTGGTGAATTCCGCCGGTGCGCGAAGGGTCACCTCGTACCGCCCCTGTTCGATCTTGCCCGTGGGAAGATCCAGGTTGGCGTCTTTGATGGCGGCAATCACACGATCCATGGAGAGCCCGAGGGCTTTAACCCGATCGGGATCCAGCTCGATGCGAACCTCGCGGTTGAATGCCCCCCAGGTATCCACCTGGGCCACACCCGGAATGCGGGCGAATCGGTATCGGATCTGGACATCAATCAATTCGGTGAGTTCCACCGGATCCAGGTTGCTGGAAATACCCAATATCACCACCGGATAGCTGGCAATGTCGAACTTTCGAACGCGGGGTCTGACGATATCATCGGGGAGTTCGTTGATTTCATCTTCCAGCATCCCCTGTACGTCGATGGCCGCGGCATCGATTTTGGTTCCCCAGACGAAGCTCACGCGCACACTGCTGTTCCCTTCCGACGATGTGGACATGATCTCTTCCACGCCCGGAACCGTGGCGACGATTTCTTCAATGATCTGGGTGACCAGCCGCTCCATCACTTCGGGACTGGCCCCCTCGTATTCGGTGCGGATGGTGAGGCTCGGCATTTCAATGTCGGGGAGCATGTCGATCTGCAACCGACTCAGGGAAACGGCGCCGATGATGACGACGATCAGGGTGACCATGGTCGTAAAGATGGGACGTCGAACGCTGATTTCCGGTAGGTTCACGATATGGGCTCCTCCCCGGAATTGGGTTCAATTTCGCGCTTTTCCTCGGGAACCGTGACGGCCGAACCGTTCTTTAAGAGCTGTTGCCCCAGGGTGACCACCCGGCCGGACAACCCTTCCCCTTCCACTTGCACCCGGCCTCCTTCACGAATGCCCAACTCTACCGGACGCCAGATCACCGATTTCCCGTCTTTGCTCACGACAAAAACGCCGGGCTTATTATCGCGGGTAGTCAAAGCCTGTTCCGGAACAATGGTGGTTTCAAACACCTTTTTCAGCACCACCGCGGCCCGCATGAACATGCCCGGCTTGAGCCGATGCCCGGGATTTTCGATAATCATTTCCACCCGGGCCTGGCGCGTGGTTTTTTGAAATACGGGAGCGATCCGTTCGATCCGGCCGAAAAACGCCGAATCCCCATAGGCATCCGTGGTGAGGGAAACGGTCTGTCCGGCTCTCAGATGCGCGTAATCTTTTTCGGTGACATAGACCACGCCCAGAATGGGATCCAGTTCCACGATCAACAACAGCGGCTGGTTGGCCGCAACGGTTTGCCCCTCATCATAATACCGTTCCGCCACCAGACGATTATCGTCGCCCCCGGTCCAACTGGCCGTGATCCGGGTGTATCCCAGCCTGATTTTTGTGGTTTCAAGCGATGACGCCGCTTTGGTCACCTGAGCCTGAGCAACCTGCAGTTGCGCTTTTTTGGCCAGTTGATCCGCTTTGAGCGCATCGAATTCGGAGTCCGATGCAATACCCCGCTTGAGCAGTTTCCGCGTCCGTTCAAGCTCCCGATCGGCGTTCTCGAGATCGCTTTTTGCCTTGGCCAGATTGGCTTCCGCCACCACCAGATCGGCTTGGGCCTGGGTCACGGCCTGGACATATTCGGCATTGTCCAGTTGCCCCACAACCTGCCCCTGGGTGACGGTATCCGAAATATCCACCAGAAGTTTCTCAATGCGACCGCTCACTTTCGGCGACACCACGAAATCGGCCAACGGTTCCAGTGTGCCGCTGAAGGTTCGCTTCAACACAATGGGACCGGTTTCGATCAACGCCGTTTCCACGGGGGAGGATCGTGCCGCATCAACTCCTTTGTTTCCCTTTCCGTGATCCTGAAGTTGTGGAAAAATAAGCCAGCCTGCTCCTGCCGCGGCCCCCAGCAGCAGCACCAGAACAAAAATTTTGAGCCCCGGCCTTTTCATGCTAGACTATCCTTTCAAGGTTTAGGAGAATACGCACCGTGCGGAAGCACACCATTTCCGAACATGACATTCATTTTTCTGTTTGGCGAAAAATTGTATCCTTTTGGAAATCATGTTGTCACTCAAAAAGTCCCCATAAGAAAGGAGTTCTCAAAGAAAATTTGACGAAATCAATTTTTTCATACCCTCTTTTGAAGCTTCTTGTCATGGCCGGTTGCTGCCTCGGGTTGGCATCCTGCGGCTTTGTGGAGAAACAGATCGATCAAACCGCTGGCGGCCCCAATCCGCCGGCGGATAGCATCGTAACCATGGCATGGGACGAAAAAGAAATGGAGCCGGTCGAACCGCTTCAAAGCACCGCCCAGCCACCAGGACCTTTGAGAATCACCATCACCCAGGCCGTTCTCCTTTCGCTGGAAAACAACCGGTCCCTGGTTGTTGAGAAGCTGAACCCTGCCATTACCAAAACCTTTGAGGACACGGAACGGGCCGTGTTTGATCCGAACTTGGCGGCGGAAATCTCCGGCGGCCGCACCGACGGTGAACGCCAGGCGAGAGCGGGGTCTGCAACCGAAAATTTTGTCAGGGATGAAGGGGTGGGCATCATTTCCCTGGCACAATATTTCCCCACTGGCACCACCGTCACACTGGAGGGGACCACGGAAATGAATGATTCCTCCCTCTACCAGGATGCCTTTTACTGGAGCCGGCTGGGCCTCACCGTCAACCAGGCCATCCTGAGAGGATACGGCAGCGATGTGAATCTGGTGCGATTGCGACAGGCCCGTCTGGAGACCCGCATGTCGGAATATGAGTTGCGCGGTTTTACCCTGGCCCTGGTGGCGCAGGTGGAAGAGACCTTTTGGGATTACGCCCTGGCAAAGCGGCAGGTGGAAATTTTCGATGAATCCCTGAAGGTGGCCCGTCAGCAGGTGGACGAAACCCTGGCCCTTATCGAAGTGGGACGGCTGGCCAAATCGGAACTCCCCGCCGTTCAGGCGGAACTGGCGGCCCAGGAACAGGGACTCATCAACGCAAGGAGCTATCGGGAAACCATGCGGTTGCAGCTTCTGCGCCTGCTCAATCCGACCGGGATAAATATGTGGCACCGAAATGTGGACCTGGTCTACCAGCCGACCCTTCCGGAAATCAAACTGGATGACGTAAGGTCCTATGTGGACATGAGCATGCGCATGCGACCCCTTTTAAACGAGGCCCGGTTGAAACTGATGCAAAACGATCTGGAGGTGGTCAAAACAAAAAACGGCCTGCTGCCCCTGCTCGATCTTTTCGTATCCCTGGGTAAGAGCGGCTATGCCAATAGCTTTGGTCAATCCGTCCGCAATTTGACCGGCGACTATTATGATGCCTATGTGGGCGTTCGGTTTGAATATCCCCTCTATAATCGAGCGCCGAAATCCAGCTACCAAAGGGCCATGTTGACCCGGGACCAGGCAAAAAAGGCCCTGGAAAATCTTTCGCAACTTGTGGAGGTGGATGTTCGAACGGCCTATGTTGAAGTAAACCGCGCCGGGCAGCAGATCAAGGCTTCCTCTACCAGACGTCGGTTCAGCGAGGAAACACTGCGGGTGGAAACTGAAAAACTGCGCGTTGGAAAATCCACCAGCCTTCTGCTGGCGCAGGCGCAACGGGATCTTCTGGTCAGCAGAATTGCTGAAGTGGAAGCTCTGGCAAATTACATCAAGGCGCTGATTTATCTGTATCAGCAGGACGGCTCCCTGTTGGAACGCCGCGGAATTGTGGCGCCTGGCCGAGAACCGGTGAAACTTTCAAAGGAAAATCGAGCAGGTTAGGCGGCAACCCTAACCGTTACGGCGAGGGAATCACACCTATTCTTGGTTCATCTTCTTGTATTCCCGCACTTTATCGATCAGCATGGGAACAACCTGAAACATATCGCCGATAAAGGTCACGTCGGAAGCTGCGACAATGGGCGCTTTCCGGTCGGTATTGATGGAAATAACGGTTTTGGCTTGAGACATCCCCGCCAGATGCTGGATGGCGCCGGAAATGCCGCAGGCGATATACAGATCCGGCCTGACCGTTTTTCCTGTCTGGCCGATCTGGTAATCCTGACCGATCCAGCCCGCATCCACGGCGGCCCTTGAAGCACCCACTTCAGCTCCCAGTTCCGCGGCAAGGGCTTTGAGAACCTTAAAACCGTCAACGCTGTCCACCCCGTGACCGCCGGCCACAATGATCTTGGCATCTTCCAGTTTCACGCTTTTCCGGGTCGATTGAACGATCTCCAAAACGCGGGTGATAAAATCCTTTTCATTCAGATCTACTTTTATTTCTTCCCGGGTACCGCTTCTTTGTGGATCCCGTAAAATTTTTTTCATGACACCCGGCCGGACCGTGGCCATTTGCGGACGGTTGTCGGGGCAGACGATGGTGGCCATGATATTGCCGCCAAAGGCCGGCCGGGTCTGCAGCAAAATACCCTCCTTCGTGCATATTTCCAAGCCGGTACAATCCGCTGTCAATCCTGTCTTCAGCCGGTTCGCCACACGGGGGGCGAGATCCCTTCCCTGGGGTGTCGCGCCGAACAGGAGAATTTCAGGCTTTTTCTCCCGTGCAATTTGAACGATTGCTTTGGTGTAAATATTTGTTTGATATTGCCTAAAAGGTTCATCTTTTGCAATGATCACATGATCAGCGCCGTGATAAATCAATTCATCGACCATATTGCCCAAATCATAGCCGATCAGCATGGCTGTTACCAGTTGGTTTTTGCCCTGTTTTGAAAATTCATTGGCCAGTCCCCTTGCTTTTCCCAGCAGTTCAAGGGACACCTTTGAAGCGGTCTGATTGTCCTGCTCGATGAAAACATATATCCCATGAAATGGGGCGACATCCATGCGGACCCTCTCCTGGGAGCCTTCAAAACCGATGGCGCCGAACTCGCAGGAATCGATACACGATCCGCAATTCGTGCATCCGTCATTGATGACTGCCTTTTTATTATCCATGCTGATGGCCGCATAAGGACAGGCCTCAACGCAGAGTTTACATCCCTTGCACTTTCCTTCATTAACAACAACAGGCATAACTTATCCTTTTCATATATCCGCTATCCATAAACTGTCGGCTGGCAGCTCTGTGGTTTTACATTTTGGAACCTTACAACCTGAGGAGGGCCTTCTCCAAAATAAAATCGAGGATGTCCGCCGCGCTCTCCGAAGGTTTTTTTTCGATCATCAGCCCGGCACGGCTGTGACTGGGAACAAAAGTTTTTCTGACCCAGGTGGGGGACCCGTTGATGCCGATTCGCATGGGATTCAGTTTCAAATCGTCCTTTGTCCAGGTAAGGACTTCCTTATCCCGAAATGCCTTGAGCACCCCGTTCATGGTCTTGAAGCGGGGCCTGTTGATCCTGTTGGAGACCGTGATCAATGCCGGCATCTTCATTTCGATGGTCCTCATGATGCTATCAAAATGACTCTTCACGGTCACCACATCTCCGTGAACGGCGATTTCCTCCACATAGGTGGCCTGCGGGAGGTTCAACCCTTCGGCCAGTTGGGGGCCGACCTGGGCGGTATCGCCATCGATTGCCTGCCTTCCACAGATAATGAGGTCGTATTTTTTTATTTTCTTGATGGCTCTCGAAAGCATGTAGCTGGTGGCAAGCGTATCAGCGCCGGCAAATGCCCGGTCGCTCATCAAAATGGCCTTATCAGCACCCATGGCGAGCGCTTCTCTCAAGGCGATTTCGGCCTGGGGCGGCCCCATGGACAAAACCGTCACCACCACATCATCATTGTCTTCTTTTATACTGAGCGCCGCCTCTATGGCATTTTTGTCTTCAGGATTGATAATACTGGGGACACCCTCCCGAATCAGCGTACCGGTCTTCGGGTCGATTTTCACTTCCTGGGTATCCGGGACCTGTTTGACTGTCACGATGATATTCATTTAAAAAACCTCAAATGATCTTGGTTTCAATGGACCATGATACTAACAACCGATGGCCCGCGAAATCACGATCCGGAGCACCTCGGACGTTCCTTCACCGATCTGGAGAAGGCGTTGATCCCGGTAAAAGCGCTCAACATCATAATCCTTGAACAAACCGTATCCGCCATGGACCTGAACAGCCTCATCCGCCACCTCTCTTGCAATTTCGCTGCAATAGAGTTTGGCCATGGCGGACTCTTTGCCGTAGGGGCGCTTGTTTTCGGCCAGCCAGCAGGCCTTGTAAAGGAGATTTCTCGCCAGTTCGATTTTGAGTGCCATGTCCGCCAGCTTGAAGCTGATGGCCTGTTGCCTGCTGATGGGTTTCCCGAACTGAACCCGTTCCTTGGAATACCGCAGCGCCGCCTCGTAAGCGCCCTGAGCGCAACCCAGCCCCATGGCCCCGATGGAAAGGCGGCCGCCGTCCAGGGTTGCGAGCATCTGTTTGAACCCGTCCCCCGGATTCCCTAAAATGGCGTCGTCCGGAACACGGCAGTTGTTTAAAAAAAGCTCCGCCGTATTGGAACCTCTCCACATGAGTTTTCGCTTCAGCGTGTTCCGGGTGAAGCCCTCGGTATCATTTTCGACGATAAAACAAGTATACTCCACCTTCCCGTTGGGCCTGGTACCGGTTACCGCCTGAACGATGGACCCTTTGGTCATGGGCGTGTTGGCGTTTGTTGTCAGCGTCTTTCTGCCGTTAATGATCCACGAATCCCCGTCCCTGGTTGCGGTGGTACTGGTGGCGCCGGCATCGGAACCGGCGTTTGGTTCCGTCAGGCCAAACCCTATCAGGGTTCTTCCCCGGCAGAGATCAGGAAGATATTTTCTTTTTTGGGCTTCCGAGCCGAATGCATCGATGGGGCCGATGCCCAGAGAATTGCCCGCCGCAAGGGTGGCGGCCTGTGAACCATCAATCCTGGCAACCTCCTCCACGGCGATAATATAGGAGATATAATCGAGACCCTGCCCCCCGTAGCCTTCAGGCACCGTCATACCGAATAAACCGATATCCCCCATCTGTTGTGTCAATGGTACGGAAAACTCTTCGTTTTCTTCCAATTTCCCGGCCACGGGTTTGATTTCGCTTTCCGCGAATTCCCGGACCGCCAACCGAATCATCTCAAACTTATCATCCATCTGGTAACATAATGTCATGTTGCTGATTCTTCCTTGCCTGCTGAATACTATTCATTTATATATAAAATAACCAATTTGTATAACATCAGTGCCCGGCCAATAACAATAAAAAAATGGATCGGGCCCAAATGAATACACTCCGTGGCCTTCCACATTTATTTAAGAAAGCGAATCCCGGCCTGTTTTTCTGTTTGATCCTTTTTGGCGCTTTTGATATACAATCACCCTTTCTTGAAATGATAGGATTATAAACCTTGCCCAAATGCATATAGAGAGCCGCGCAAAGGCTCTGTTGAAAGGAGTCGTCATGTTAGCAGGTGTAAGCGATATCGCCATCCATATCCCCAAATATTATCTCCCCCACGAAGAGTTGGCAAAAGCAAGGGGTGTACCCAAAGAAAAGTTTCATACGGGGCTTGGAAATCGAAACATGGCGATCATTCCGAACTGGGAAGATGCCGTTACCATGGGCGCCAATGCCGCCGTGCAGCTCCTTGAAAGAAACAACATCAATCCCGATGAAGTCCGCCAGCTGGTTGTCAGCACCGAGAGCGGTGTTGACCATTCCAAACCGGTGGCCAGCTTTGTTCAGGGATTATTGAATATCGGTACGCGATGCAGGGTATATGAAATAAAACACGCTTGCTACGGTGGAACGGCCGGACTCATTGATTCCATTGAATGGATATCCAGGCATAACAATTCCGAACCCAAGGGAATTGTGATCATGACGGATATCGCAAAATACGGTTTCGGCACCCTCGGAGAACCGACCCAGGGCGCGGGTGCCCTGGCACTGCTTGTTGAAGCCAAGCCCCGACTGTTCTCACTGGATACGATGCTCAACGGAATATATTCAAAGGATGTACACGATTTTTGGCGACCGACCGGACACCGGGTCCCTATTGTGGATGGAAAATATTCAATCAATTGTTATCTCACGGCATTGGAGGGGGCGGTCTCGCATTTTCGTGAAAACAGCGGCATCAAGGAAGGCGAGCTTTTGGACAACCTGGACTATTTAATCTATCATATGCCTTTTACCAATATGGCCCGGAAGGCCCACAGGCATCTGGTGGAAATCGAAAACAAGGGCGCCTTGCCGGAACGTATCGAGGAAATTTTTGAAGAATCCTTTGAAAGGATGGTTGTCCCCAGTCTTAGAGGCGTACAGGAGGTGGGCAATATCTACACGGGATCCGTCTATATGGGGCTTGCCAGTCTTTTGGAGTCTGAAAGAGAAAAGGTGGAAAAGAAAAAGGTCGGGCTCTTCAGTTACGGCAGTGGTTGCGGAGCGGAATTTTTTCAATGTGAAATTAAGTCCGGAATCAGCAGCATTGTTGATGCAATCGGAATGAATGAACAGCTGGAAAACAGGAAAAAGCTCACCTTTGAGCAATATGTACAGTTCTACTCAAAATCGGATCAAGAAATCCTTTATCACCCGGAAGAGTTAACGGGGTATAAGGATAAGTTCACCCGGTTTGTTTTCACGGGCTTCCAGGGGCATAAAAGGCAGTATGCGTAACCGTTATTGAACGATCGATGGGGTTTTTGCACCTTTTCATGGAATGCTTAAGGGGTCCTGAAGTCCGGCACCCTCCGGTTCAGCAATGCGCTCAATCCTTCCAGGAATCTCGGATCCCTGTATAGAGCCGCGTCTGCCTGCAGTTCTTTGTGAATGAACGCTTCCTCATCAAACTTTGCACTATCATAGCTTCCCAAGAGACGGTCTATTGCCTGGATGGATTGCGGCGCCAGGGGTCTTCCCAGCGCGGCGATCTCGCGATCCACAACTTTTAAGGGTTTTGCCCAAAGATGCGCATAATGATCAGGGTTAACCCTTCGGGCGACTTCCCTTTCAATAGATTCAGGTTCGGCCAGGATTTTTCGCTCACTTTTGCCGACGGAAGGGATTTTTTCCTCAGGGCAGGTTGCGTATTCGAGACCTGCCGGAAGCAGAAGGGCGCCGGCCCGGTCATCGTGATCCTCCAGAGCCTGCAGATAGTTTTTTTCGTCCCGGGCGGGATTCCCTGTTTTCTGCTTTTTCGGCAGTGCAAAGGGAATCTCTACAATGTCGTTATAGACGCCTATGGCTTTCAACTCGGGGGCAAAAACCGGTCTTCCCGTTTTCGCCATATAGGCGGCATTTACGAGCCCGGCCTTCACAAGGACGCGCGTTATACCCCCCCAGCCGGGAATAATCCCCATCAACGCTTCGCTGAAGCACATCCCGCTTCTCGAATCACCGATAAGGTAGTCAGCCATCAGGGAAATCTCGGCGGACCCGCCAAACCTGAGACCCCCGCCACATATTCCCACAGTTCGCAGGTATTGTGCCGCTTTTCTGATCTTACGATACAGCAGAACGCCCTTCTCCAATCGGCTCTCACCCCAACTGAAAAGGCGATCGATCTCCTATTCTGATGCTCCCGCAACCTCCAATTCACGCTTTTTCACCAGGGATTTTTTGAGCCTGCCGAGACTCTCCTTTAAATCCCCCCCCGAATGCACCGGGCCGTTGGCGCCGCACAATAGCAGAAATCGCAGATCATCCCTCTTTTCGAAAACAATATCCAGACCTTCATGAAAAGCATAAAGGCCCGCTGTTCCGATCTGTTGGACCGGGGGATTGTGGTAGCAGAGGATTGCTCCGGACTTTTTATGGCAACGGACTTTATCGACAGTGAGATAAGCACCTGCCTCAGCCCAGTTGAAAAGAGTCTCAAGGTTTTTGTAATTGGCGATTCCGTCCGATCTAATGATTCTCGCTGGGCCTTGCATATTTTCTTCAGGTTTCCCTTTCAGAGATTTCCGTAAACAGCCATAATTTCAATAGAAAGGGAATTATTACTTACCGGCATAGAGGACAGCAAGAATTTTGGTGGCTTGCTTGTTGTGACATTTTACCAGATGGGGTACCGTGGAATCGTAGTAGATGCTGTCACCCGGTTCCAGGATATGGACTTCCTCCCCGAGACGCACCTCCATCTTCCCGGTCAGTACAAAGATAAATTCCTGGCCGTCATGGGATGATCGTTCTTCATCCGTGTCAGACGGTTCAAGGGTAACCAGAAACGGCTCCATTTGTCTGTTCATTTTATGGGGGGCGAGGGATTCATAACCATACCCGTACTGTTTTTCCTTTCTTGCGTCATATCGGGAAGCCTTTTCCCGGTCATCCCGCCGCAGGATTGTGTAACTCTTCTCCTCTTCGCCGGATATAAAATATCCCATCTTCAGATCAAGGGCCTTGGCGAGTTTTATGACCGTCCCCAGAGGGGGTGTAATGTTTCCCTCCTCGATTTGAGACAGCGTATCGACATCAATATCCGTTCGCAAGTAGACATCAAAAATACTCAGGCCGCGACTTTCCCTCGCCTTCTTGATCCGGACGCCCATTTCCGGGGAGATCTCTTCTTCAAAGTCGCCCGGATCGAAACCTCTCTCAACAGCCTCTTTCTTGCTCTTCTTTGCGGACCCGCTGACACTTTCTAAAAAATCTTCATAACCATCATTGGCAATGTTGTCGGTTTCTTCTTTCATAACTTTATCGATCGCTCCTAATAAGCATTATGATTGAACATAAAAAAACCTTTTCAGCCTAAATAAAATGGTCTCAAAAAGCAATCTGTTTTTATCCGACTTCGGGGCGCTGCAACAAAGGCTACTAAGGACACCGATTACAGGATCGGCGAGAAGACCTATCTAGAAAAACTGGCTGGCTTTATGGAAACCGGTGCCAGAGTATTTGTCGGCGGAGGGTGTATGAAACTGCACAAATTCCGAAGGAAAAACGGAGATGTGTTATGAAATTCAACGACTTAAATTTCGCTCCCGGATGACGGTGGCATGAACCTCTCGTTTCAGCCGTTTTTTTACCCACAACCGGGCCAAATACGTCAGCGGTGCTCCCAAAACCCTGTTTCTTCCTTTTAGCGCCTTTTCCGGTTCAAACATAAGATCCAGCAGATGCCCCGTGGGCATGCGCCGCCGCATGTTACTGACACACCCGGCGCAGTAAGTAAAGGTGCGCCGGCCATTTCCTTCTTTTTTTCTCAGAATCCCCCATTGTTCTGAAAGTTCAGGAGCCAGGCAGCCCGCCGACCCACCCTCCCCACAGCAAAGGGTGTTTCGGCCATGGTGGCGCATTTCCTGAACCGTCAGCCCCTGCTTTTTCAGCAGCTGCCGCACCGCCAATTGAACAGGCGCTTCAAACCGGAGAGCACAGGGATCATGGACGGTAACAGCTTCCGGGTGTTCTCTCCGGGTGGGGATACCGTCGTTCGCCATAAATTCATAAGCGGTGGCAACAGCGATTTCACCGGCATATTGCTTAAAGATCTGATGGCAGTTGGGACAGGCAACGATGACTTTTTTCACGCCATTTTCAATGAGAAAACCCTTCATTTCGTTGAAGAGCGCTTGAAAACGTTGCTGACGGCCAAGATCGTGGGAAGGCTTGGCACAGCAGTCGAGAATGATACCGGCACTGGGAATATACTGTTTTAGATACCGGTAGAAAGCAAGGGTTGTTTCAGGGCGCGTTCCCGTGAATGTGCATCCGGGGAAAAAGACGGTCTCGCAACCGGCCGGAAGCCCATACCAGGTGTAACGCCTGGAGACGCCACGCAGTTCGTAGTCCAAAATCCGTTTATGCTGCGGATAGGGGCCCAGGCCGTATTTTACCGCTGCCCTTCGCATTTCCAAAAACATGGCGGCTGGATTCAGGCCTTTGGGACAAACAGCCGTGCACAGGTGGCATAAACTGCAAGCATAGGCCATGGTCCGATGGGCCTCTTTCAATAGATCAAACCCATCGGCGATCTGTTTCGGGCTGCCGTATTCCTGCAAAAACCTGCACTCTATTTGGCAAAGACCACATTCCACACATTCCGTTTGAACCTGTCGCAGTGCATCCGAAAGCGTTTTTGACGGATTGTATTTCATGGTGAGCGGTTCCTGTGTTATTTTCATGAAGCGAGTCTAAAGAGGTACGCATCGAATAGTCAAACTGGAAAATCCGATAGTCATGTCATGCAGAGCAGGACATTCCGATAATAACAGTAAACCATCATTTATTTTCTTCGCCTTGCTTTTCCGAAGACAATTTGTATATTGACCAATTATGGTTAAAATGTCTGATGTCATGAAATAGAATTTTTGGGCCGAATCATTTTTTGGAGGAACTTCATTTTGAGCAAAAAATATGGTGTCTGCGGCATTTGTTTTCACAGTCCCGGCTGTGGCGCTATTGTCCATTTTGATGAAGACGGTAAAATCGACAGGCTGGAACCGGACCCTGATGCACCCTCGGGCAAAGTTCTGTGTCCGCTTGCCGGCAGTGCAAAAGAAATCATTTATTCGGAGAGCAGGCTAAAACATCCATTAAAGCGGGTCGGGGCAAAAGGAACCTATGAATTTGAGGAAATTTCCTGGGAGGAAGCCTTTGACATCATCGTGAACAAGTTGAACCAACTGAAAGATGAATACGGACCGGAAACGGTTGGCTTTTACAGCGGAACGGGCTCCTATGAAAGGTCTTTCAAAGACATCCATCAATTGAAGGGTTCGGAAATTTATCTCGCTTCCAGCATACTCTTTCCCTTTGGCTCTCCCAATACATTCGGCGTGGGCGCTCCCTGCTACACCTCGCTCGGAGTACTGGCGCCGAAACTGACCATGGGTTGCCGGCATATCGATATGTTTTCCGATGTGGACAATTCGGATCTGATCATCGTCTGGGGCACGGACCCTTCAACTTCCACGCCGCCTGAGATGTTTCAACGCCTGAAGCGGGCTTCCGAGGAAGGAGCGGAAATTATTGTCATCGATCCCCGTAAAACGAGAGCCGCCGAACTGGAAGATGCCCAATGGATTCCCATCAGACCCGGCTCCGATGGCGCCTTGGCGCTGGGGCTTTCCCACATCCTCATCAGGGACGGCCTTTACGACAGTGCATTTGCGGAAGACTGGACATTGGGATTTGAGGAATTCAAAGCGTATGTCAAGGATTTTACGCCTGAATATGTGTCTGAGATCACGGGCATCGATGAAGACCGAATCGAACGTCTAGCGGAAGATATTGCCGATGCCGAAGGGGCCTCCTATATCATGTACACCGGTTTGGAGTACACCAAAAGCGGCGTTCAGAACATTCGGGCCGTCATGGTGTTATGGGCATTAGCGGGACAGTTGGACGTGGAAGGAGGGCGCTGTTTCCTGGAACAGGAACATTTTCTTCCCCTGCCCACCGAAAGACAACTTGAAACCCCGGGATTTGACAAATCCATCGGCGCAGGGAAGTTCCCTGTTTACTCCCACTATTGCGGCGGTGAACCCCACGCATCGTTGTTGCCGAAAGCCATTATAGACGGAGACCCCTATAAGATCCGGGGTCTGTTGGTTCTGGGCGCTTCCCTCATTACCTGCTGGCCCAATTCGGATCTTTGGAAAAGGGCAATGGAAGCATTGGAATTCCTGGTCACCATCAATCTGCAACTGACGGCGGATGCCGCTTATGCCGATATCGTGCTGCCGGCCACAACAGGGTTCGAGCAGGAATCCTATTGCTATTACGGCGCCTCACTGCGGCTGCGGGAAAAGCTGATCGAACCGATCGGTGAAGCCCGGCCCAATTATGATATTTTGGCGGAACTGGCCGATCGCCTGGGGTATGGGCACCTCTTTTTTCAGGACCGGAAAGCGCTCCTTGAATACATCGTAGGCGAGTCAGGCTTTACCCTTGAAGATTTGATGGCTGCGGACCGCCATGTGCTGAAGAAACCATTTACGGGTGTGAAACTCCGAAAATGGGAACAGGGCCTGTTGCGGAGCGATGGAAAGCCCGGTTTTGAAACACCCTCTGGAAAGTTTGAGATCAAATCCACGGTGTTGGAAAAATACGGCTATGACGGTCTTCCCAAATACAGGGAATCGGATGAAACGCCCGTCAGCAACCCTCAGTTATTCAAAAGGTTTCCATTGATTCTGGGAACGGGACCTTTCAAACCGGATATGAAGTCATGTCTCCGGGGGGTGCCCGGTTTCATGAAAAAACTCCCGGTTCCAACGGTTCAAATGAACACTGCCGATGCCGAAGAACGTAAGATCAAAACCGGTGATCGGGTGGCCATTAAAACCGCCAGAGGTTCCGTGACCATGCAGGCCTTTGTGACGGATAAAATCATGAAAGGGTTCGTGTACGCGCCGGTGGGCGGCGGCGGCCCACTGGGGACGGAGGCGTGGAAGCAGGCCAATGTCAATATATTAACGGACGATCAGCAGTTCGACGAAATCTCGGGGTTCCCCAATTACAAGTCCCTGTTGTGTCAGGTCAAAAAAAAGAAGCGGAAACGGAGGAGCATCGCGGTTCAAGATCCAAGCCTGGGCTGTGTGGGATGATTCTTTGACCGTAATGCCTGAGTGATTGGTGGGCGTCATCCTTTAATGGATGACCCCTCATATGCGCATTACCATTTGTAAAGCCTGAGTCCGGCTACTTTCTCGAAATGCGGATCAATGGTAAACACCTCATGCTTTCCGGCAAGCGCCGCTGCTGCGATGATCAAATCGGAAAGCGGTATTGTAACTCCTTCGCTTCGCAAGGATGCCGATATTTCACCGGCGCCCTCCCACATTTCCCGCGTAATTTCGAGGTACGGCAGTCTTTCCAGGTTTTGTTTTACGAGAACCGTCTCTTTTGGAAGCTTCACGCCCTGTAATACCTCGGCCATTACCATGCCAACCATTATCACCTTACGCTCTCGCAGAAGATTCTTGAGGTGTTGTGCGATATCAGATTCCTTCCTCCGGAAAAATTCAATCCAGACGCAGGTATCAACAATTATTCCGGTATTCATTCAGCTCCGCCTCTTCTTCCATTTGCCAATCAGCGTCGATATCAATTTTACCACTGAGGGAAATAAGCTCTTCAATGGATTTTCTCTCGATATATTCCCTGATGGATATTTCAACGGCTTTTGTTTTGGTTTTGGCTTTTGTAAGGGCCATGATGGCATCCATCAGTTCGTCTTTTATATTAATGGTCGTCCGCATGATATTCTCCTTGTCGCATACACTTTTTACTTAATGATGCACATCATGTAGCATATGTCAAGGTATTCCTTTCTCGAGATACGGATCAGGGGAAGCCTCCCGGTGGTGTATTCTGATAGACGTCCTTCATTGGCGTGATTGGTGCTTCCGAACAAAACGATCCGATCCCCTGCCCCACACGGAAGGAAATTCGCTTCATACGCCTGTTCCAGGATGCCTGATCTGTTCATACCGGAAGCAATCTGTTGTGTGGTCGTTTACCATGCCCACAGCCTGCATGAAAGCATAGCAGATCGTTGGCCCCACAAACTTGAACCCACGTTTCTTCAGATCCTTGCTCATCATTTCCGACGCTTCGGTTTTTGCCGGAAGTTCTGAAATGGACTTCCAGGCGTTCTGTTTCGGAATACCGTCCACATAACGCCAAAGATACATGTCCAATGATCCGTATTCCTCTTCTATTTCAAGAACGCATCTGGCGTTACGGATTGCCGATTCGATCTTGAGGCGATTGCGCACAATTCCGGAATCGGCAAGCAAACGTGTCACGTCTGTTTCAGTGTATTTCGCGATACGTGTACAATCGAAACCATGAAACGCCTGTCTGTAGTTGTCCCGTTTTTTCAGGATCGTCAACCAGCTCAGGCCCGCCTGAACGCCTTCAAGTATCAAAAACTCAAACAGCAGTTGATCCTCATGAACAGGAATTCCCCATTCGTTGTCATGATAGGCGACATATAGCGGATCGTTTCCGCACCATCGGCATCTGGTCATTTTTTCTCCTGCCCAACGGCGGCAGGTCTCAGTGGCGGCATGATCCTAACGATACACTGAAAGCACTGATTTACCACCCTCTCAAAGCTGCGCCTTCATCAAATGTCCGAAACTGCCAACCATAAGGTTATCCGCGCGATCCTTGAAAAATCGCCTATTTATATCTTTCGGCGCAATATCTTCTGCATTTTTGAAACCGATGGCTTTTAGATCTTTTATCAATTGGGATGGATCAAAGAAGCTTTGCCAAGGTTCTCCCATAACCGCCAGCCAATTAGCCAGCAAGTGAAAAGCAAATTGCCGAAAAATGTTCTGAGAAGAAGGCGGAACCACATAATCAAACACAATACCGCTGCCGGAAGGTGTCGACACGGTGATGTATTTCATCGTTGCCATCACCGTTTCGCGGGTTAGATACATTGTTACGCCAAGCCATGAAAAAAAAGAAGGTACATCCGTATTGAACCCGACCTCACGCAATCGTTCGGCCAATAACTGACTTTCGAATTCTATGGGTGTAAAAGTTAAAGATTCCGGGATGGATATTTTTGCCGCGCTAAGTTTCCGGCGCTTCCATGTTTGTGTTGTCGGATGGTCGACTTCAAAGACTCTCAAATCTTTGGTAGCATACGGATTGCGATAGGCAAATGTATCAAATCCGGCGCCGAGAATAACGTACTGACGGACGCCGCGCTTGATGGCAACGGCGAGCTCTTCTTCAACAAATTTACTGCGTGCGACGACAATCGCTCTAAGATATCTTGATAACCTTGTTTTGAACTTTCGCTTCCCTAAACCAATGAGGGATTCACCGTGAGTACCGACAATCTTTAGCGCTATTGGATCTTCGAATACTTTCGGATTATCGAGAACCTGATGTGCCGCCCGCATCATCGCGACTTTATATGCAGTTACGCTGGGCCAATCTTGTTTCATAAAATCCTATTTAAGGTGTAACGTAGTGAAACAAGTGTACATCTTTTTCGCGACAAATTCCAGCGGTTTTACGACCCGCCGCAGAGGCCGCAAAAAACCTGTCTGAGGACTCTCTGGTCGATTTTTGCCATGAGGATATCATCATAATCCGGTTCATGCTCCTCATTTTCCGAATCACGGTGTCTGTTCGACTCGCGGTTTTCAGAAACCATCAGACTATCACTAAGGGACGGAAGTTCCAATTCGAACCCCCGGTTGTTTTCTATCCAACGGTTGCAGTCGTCGTGGCTTCCCACATAGGTGGCAACCAGGTATCCTTCATGTTTGACGCAGATCAGTCGATATCCGGCACCGAGATTGTATTTTCGGCACCCGTTAATCCTGAGTTCCCCGTGTTTGGTCCGTCGGCTGACGATTTCAATGGCCTGGTAATCGCCGGAAGCGAGTTTTTCAATGATTTCCTCCGCCCTGGAAGCCGCCAGGGAGGCGGTCTTATCACCCCTGGCAAGGGTTTCCAGGGATTTGCGGAAGTTTGCCTTGCGATGAATGTGAAGACTCATTTGCCCGTTCCCTTTTGCCACTACAAGATATTTGAAGACTTCCCTATCTGTCAAACTGGAATGTCCGATGAATATACCTGTAACCGCAGGGGATTCCGATTCCGCTAATCTCTTCAAAATCGATGGGGATGCTTTTTTAAGTGGTGTTTGTGGAAATGGACGTGCAGTGCGTCAGCCCCTCCATCGTAATGAATCTGCCCTGCATTCATACTACAGATTCGGCGGGTGGTCTCCGCTAGAAAATCGTATTCGTGGGAGACAATCACGTAGCCGATGGCCAGGCGGTTTAAAATGGACGCGATGGTACCCCGGGCCTCTTCGTCCAGGCCGGTGGTCGGTTCATCCAGAAGCAGGGCTTTGGGCTGCATGACGAGCACTGTAGCCAGAGAAACCAGTTTTTTTTCACCACCTGAAAGCCGGTGGGTAACACGATTTTCAAACCCCCTCAGATTCAGCATTTCGAGGGTTTCCAGCGCCATGGCCCGGGCCTCTTTCGGTGTTTTTCCCAAATTAAGAGGGCCAAAGGCCACATCTTCCAATACGGTGGGACTGAAGAGCTGATCATCGGCATTCTGAAAAAGAAAACCGATGGTGCGTCTGACATCCACGAAGTTCTTTTTGCTAAGAACGGGTTTTCCCAACACTCGGATACTTCCGGATGAGGGCTTCAATAGTCCCATAATGATATGCAGTAAAGTGGTCTTGCCACTACCGTTGTATCCGATCAGTCCCAGCTTTTCTCCTTTGGGAAGGGAGAATTTCAGATGATTCAGTACCGGCTTGCCGCTTTCATAGGAGAAACAGAGGTTATCAAGCTCTATGATCATTTATAATGGCCCCATTCAAGGATTAGTATGCCCAATATAGTTGCCATGGTGCAACACAGCCAGAAGATATCGCCTCTCGAAGGAGAGAATTCATGAAGTGAATAAAACTTTCCGTTGAATCCGCGGCAAAGCATGGCCATGTAAACCCGCTCGGCCCTTTCGGAGGCACGCACAAAAAGCATTCCCACAAGATATGCGAATGTCTTGTAGGTATGGACCCGGGTGGACGGCTGAAACCCCCGCACCGTCAACGATCTTACCAACCGATGATATTCCTCTTCCATAACGAAGATATACCGATAATTCAACAGTAAGAGATGCACCATTTTTCGGGGGACACCCAACCTGCCAAGGGCTGCCCCCAGGGACGCCATGGAACTGGTGGCTATCAAGGCGATAAAAACCAAAAGGATGGCATTGCTCTTTAGGGTAATCCGCGCGGAAATCAGAACCCCCTCCCGGGTTGCCGTGAGCGGCCCCAGAGAGAAAACCGCCTCGCCCGGGTAGGTGAAGGGAATCACAAACCAGAAAAAGAGCACAAATCCGTTCACCAGCGCAACCCGTTTCACCACTTCCCACAAGGCCAGGCGGGATATTCCGATCACCACAAGAGAAAAAGCCAGGCTCAGAAAAAGGGCCGGGAATCGGTTTGAAAGGGCCACGGCAAAGGCGTAGAGCGACGCCATGACGATTTTGAACCGGGGATCAAGATTGTGGAGGGGCCCGGTCCCTCGAGCGAAGAGTTCCTGCAACATGAATTCATAAGCCTTTCTCTTCCGCTTCCATTTCCCGGGCTCTTCGTCGGAAGTGGATATATGCGGCCAGTCCCAGTAAACCGAAAATATAACCAATACCCCCCAGAATATCCTGAAAGGTAGGCCCTTTATCCTGAACTTCCGCAAGCCTTTTGAGCACCGGGCTGAGCCTTCTGTCCAAGGACTGATCCAGCGCATGACGCACTTGATCCAGGTCGACGGAGGGTGTGACCGTTTCCGCCTTTGACGTTTCCTTTTGTTTTTCCTGTGAGACGGTCGGCCCGGACTCGGATTTTCCTGGGTCAATCTCGCTTAGAGGGATGGTCCATTCACCCCGATGCCCCATACCCGCCTTCAACACAATCTTTATGGCGGTTTTCCGGGGGATCTTAAAGAAAAATTCTCCCTGTGCATTGGTCTTGCCTGAAAGGAGTTCATTCCCTTTGAGATCATAGACAAGCACCTCACCGCCATTTACACGCCTGCCACCGCTGAACTTGCTCTCTGTGTGAACGGTATCCCCTTCCACCCACGCAAATACGTTCACCCGGTGGGCCATTGCCGTACCGGGGCACAGCAGACAAAGGGTGAACAAACAGGCCGTCAGGAGAACAAATTGCCGGCATTTACCCGTATCAAATCTCATAAATATCGTCATAATTCCCTCGAAAACAATGTCGTGGCAAAAAACCTTCGCTCTCATAGGGTTTAAGGCTCTTTTCCGGTCATGAAACTTTTCCCGGCAACATTTCAGGCTGCACCTTTTTCAAAAATGCCACGCAAAACGCGGTGATGATCCCTTCAATAATCATCACGGGAATATGCGCCATGACCACCAGATAGGAGGCTTTCAAAAAGTTTTCCTCGGTGAACGTGAGGGCCAGCCCCACGAGAATGCCTCCCAGAAAAACCGACAGGGACCCGCAGAGAAAAGCGGCCGGAAGAGCGACCCGGGGTCCCTTTCCCACCAGATTTCCGAACAGATAATAACATAAAACAGCGGGCAGCGCCATAATCACGGTGTTGGCACCGAGGGTGGTGATGCCGCCGAACTGAAAGAACACGGCCTGAAGCGCCAGGGCCACAAGGATGACGGGGAAAGCGGCCCAACCGAGAATGAGCCCCACGATGCCGTTTAAAATCAAATGAACGCTGGAGGCGCCGATGGGAACGTGAATCAGGGAGGCCACAAAGAAAGATGCCGAAAGTATTGCGGCGCGCGGAATACGGTCGTAATCCAACTTTTTTAGCCCCACGAAAGTGCCGGCCGCGGCCAGAACAATGCCCGAAATCAGAACCGGTCCGGAAAGAACCCCTTCGGAAATATGCATTTTATACCTTTCCTTGTCAGCAGGAAGCAAAGCCGAGTGGCCGGAACAACCCATGGGGCCTTGCTTCCTATGAGGCCCAGGAGGAGAGAGTTTCGGGCCGTTTCAAAAACTCTAGAATTCCGCGGTCGCCCGCAGGCCGAATATCCAACCCGACGGGCTCTCTCCAGTCTTCATGGAATCCTTCATGTATTGGACATCCCCCGCGACGGCAAAAATATCGTTCAGAACAAGACGGCCATAGACCTCGAACACATCGGTGTGGTCCACATCCAGATTCCCGCCCATCAAATGGCCGTAACCCAATCCGATATTGTCCTGCTCACGGCCCCAAAGATTTCCACTGATATTCAAACCACCGGTATAGATATCCTTATAATCGATGGCTGCTTCGTCGTCTTGAAAGCCGAACCGCACCCACGCCCCCAAAACGTCTCCCAACTGCTGGTCAAAGGAAAATAGCAGTGCATTCATCCGTTCCTTGCTGGTGCCGGCCACATTGCTGAAATCACTGCTGGTGGTATCCACGATTATGCGGTAGTTTCCTTCGCCCAAACCGAAATCTACCTTGTAGCCGAACTGGATTCCGTAGAAATTGTACGGCTCGTTGGGTCCACCTTCTTCCTCGGTGGCTTCCTCGGTGCTTCCCATGGCCATGACCACGCCTTTGATGGAAAAACTTCCCATTTCCCATTCAATGGCGCCACCGATATCGTAAGAGGGCAAAAAGGCATTGGGGCCGTTGACCAGGGCTTCATTCATGAACTGGGTGAATTCGCAGTTGGCAAAGGCGTTTTCATCCATGTAATCCGTTGAATCGATAATACCCCCGGTGAGCCCCAGGGTGTGGTCATCGCCGAAGGTGAAAGTGTGCTTATACCAGGCGGTCAGCAAATAGTCCCGGTTTCGACCGTTGATGTCCTTGTAATCATCCTGAACATCCGCGGCCCAAGGCGCGAGAATAAAGGGAGATTGGCCGTCTTCCATCAGACCGTTTCCCGCGCCGAACCCGAATTTGGCAAAAACCTCATCGCTGTCGGTGAGTTTGAAACTGACCTCCGGTTGAAAAACCAGAGCGCCCCTTCCCTCACTCTCGAAGCCGGGTGCATCGCTGATGCTCTGATACTGGTACACACCGGCAATAATGCCGCCGATGGACAATTTGTCATTAATATCATAGGCAAATCCATGGCTCGCAAAACATAAAACAATCCCAAGGATCGCAAACGGCAAGCCACAATACCGTTTCTTCATGTTATCCACATACGCTTTCCTCCGCAATCAGATTGTCACTCCTTCCAATCGACAAATTTCACCCATAGAACCGCTCCAAGCTCCACATCTTTATCCTGTCCGTCGCGCTTGATCTTTTCGTCGGAGGTGTTCAGCGCGGCAAACCCCCACCAGCCGGTCTTCGGCGCGGCATAGGTGAAGACGCCGTTTTGATCCGCTTTGATGGTCTGGGTGATCATATATTCGGTGGGTGCCTTCGCCTTCTTTTCCCGATTGTAATATTCAATCTCGACCTCGGCAAAGGGGACCGGCTTTCCATTCAGCTTCACGATTCCCTGAAAAACATTTCCCGCGTAGAGCCCAAAGGGTTTACTCAGGGGTATGATTTCCGTCTTGAGCCCGATCTCCTGATCCCACCCTTCATCATCCCCAAAACCCGCCACAACGGTTTTGGTGTAATGAATGATAAAACAGTTTTCCGCCGGTTCCCAGTACGGTTTGGGAACCATGTAGAACAAATAGGCGCCGGGTCGTCTGATGGGATAGTCGGCCTTCCAGGCCATATGTCCCATGACCTTTGTTTCCTTGAGGTCTTTCAAAAGACTTTGCTTTTTGCCGTCTCTCATGACGCCGAATTCCTGGGGTTTTGCCAACTCCATGCCGACCCCCTCAAAAGGGTGGGAGAAAGACAGAATGAGTGTAACGGTCCTGGAGTCCCCCTGCATGACCATGGAATCCGAGGGAATCAGCATACCGAAGTGTGCCATGGCCATATGACCGGTAAATAGAAAAGACAATCCCAATAGCAGACTGAAAATAGATTTCTTCATTATGATGCCTCCAATCATGTTGATCTTTTTTGTGATAATCGGTTGCGACCGCTTCAAAAGCAGCCATATTATTTTGAACCGATCCCATCGGTTCGTCTTTCGGTCCGCACGCGCATGCTTTGCTGAAAACAGCCCCCCCAAAAAAAAAGCCAAAAAGTGGTGTCGGAAGATTTCCGACCCGCCTTCTTGGCTTTTGTGGTTTCTGGTTTCTGTTTCAGAATTATTTCAATGCAATTTCTTATTGCACATTTAAGAACGGATGAATAAACCTTTGTTCATGGATTGTCAAGAGCTTTTCTGCATGGGTTTCACGATCTCTCAAAGAGAATCCGATGGTTGACAAGGTTCATCTCTTTGATATGCCCCTTCACGGTTTTCTGGTCCCCGAATAGATCGGTCAACCGCCAGACGCCCTCCCCATCCGGCTCCATTATTTGGACGGAATTCATAATCAACTCTTCCTCATCTTTGTGACGGAAATATACGTTGGCCTCACACATTTTTGAGCACCTCCTTTACCATAAGAACGGCTTTTTGAACCAGATGGGGCAAGGGTTCCCTGGATTGCCCCACGATTTCAACCGGTTCCTGCGAAAGCGGAAGCAATATCTTCCGAGCAGGGTTTGAAGCGACGGCTTCGGCCATTTTGGGTGTTATCTCGCCCAGCATGGCATTGGCCCACAAAATACCAATCGGCCCGACAATACATTCTGCTGCCTGAATCCCCCAACAAATGGCGTTTTCGCCCGATGCCCCCCTGTTGGCGCCGGCTTTCAGCATGTTTGCCACGGCCACGGCGTTCGTCCCCAGCGCCACCAGCGAGACGTTTTCATCCAGGGCTGCACTTAAATATTTGATCAGCGTGGCGCCGATACCACCCCCCTGACCGTCAATGACACAGATACGCTTTTCCAAGCGTCGTAATCCTCCTGTTCCAGGTTGCTTAAAAATTCAACCGGGATTGCTTCCCCCAAAAAAAAGCCGCGACGGCGCCCTTCCCTTCTGAGAACATGCCTTCGTGGCTTATTGATATGGTTGATACAGCTTTGAGCTACGGACTTCTGTCCGCAATTTTTCCGAAATTTACAAAACGGAACAATTTCTGTCAAGATATTTTGTCTGATGAGACGCTACCCCAATTTACGATGGTTTGTCCCATCAGCTTCGCCGACACACGCACGGAAACCGTAAACGCAAAAAATGCTCCGAAATCCTGGGCCACCGCCATGCTGGCAAAGCAAAGACCGGGAATGCTCGTCTCATCTGAAGATCAATCCGAATCCGCTTGCGTTGCCAGTTGTGCCGCCAGTTGCACGATCTCTTCCCCCTGTTCCAGACCTTCAATGAACCGCCGGGGTATGCTGCTGAAACCAGCCTGGGCACCCGAGAGGGCACCTGTCAGAATCGCCCTGGTCTGATTCTGGCCGCCTCCGTTTATGGCGTGGAGAACTGCGGATTCAAAGTCATCGGTAAATCGGGCCGCCAGATAATAGGCCGAAGGGAGGATGTGGTAAATGGCGCACGGCATCCCGTAGACCAGGGACACCTTCCAGGCAGGTTCAATGGAGATATCGGGGTCCTTGGCGGCCCTGGCAATGAAGGACGGGGTCAACAGAGCATCGGGTGAAGCAAACCTGCCGATTCGCGATGGTTCACGCGCCCCCTGTTTGGGTGGCTTCAGGTTGTCCAGGGTAACGGCATGAAAGGGGAGTTCTCCACTTTTGACCAGTTTCATCAGTGTATTCGAAATACGGGGATCAAACGGGTGCCCTAGAACCAGTTGGCTCAAAACCGCGCCGTAGGCGACGGTCATGGAGAGAAGCATATCATCGGTTTGGGTGAGCAAGCTATTTTCTGCAACGGTTTGCGCCAGTCTTGCAGGCTTTTTGGCATAGCGGATTGCCAAGGCAAGGGTTCGTTCAATGGCTTCAGTGGTATCCGCATTGCCGCCGGTATTTTCCCAGGAAGCCTTCTCCGACATCCGCTTTTTCCACGCCTCACGGATGGATTGGCTGGTATAATTGCCGGGACCGCTGTATAGGGTACCATCCAGTTGGGTGAAAAGCTGTGCTTCAAAATAATGGCAGAACGCCCCGTGATCATATTCACCCTGCTCCACCAGGGATTCGGTCATCAATTTGAGAATATATCCTGCCTGGGACAACTGCCCGGCTTTACATCCCGCATGGTATCTTCCCGGCTTGGGATCCGTGTAACCGTCGATCCATTCTCCGTAATCCCGCCGCATTTCTTCAAGGTCATAATACCAGTGTGGCCCAAGGCCCAACGCATCTCCGATAAAGGCCCCCACCAGGGCGCCTTTGGCTCTATCCTGAAAGGTCATCTCGGACATGGAATGCTCCCGTAATCGGGCTATACGGACCGATTTTGAAGATCGTTTGAACCGCAAGTTAACTGTGGCGGTTCTGATGGTTTTCAGTAATGATACCGTGCTTGCACAAAATCGACGCTATCATGACCAACAACATAAACCAGACGATGTTCTTGGGTTATTCGGCGGGACCAGACACCGGAACCCAAAAACTTAAGCGGTTCAGGTTTACCAATCCCCCGAAAAGGGTCTCGCATAATCGCCTCGATCAATTGAAAAATGCGGAGGGCTGTCTTGCGATCAGTCCCTACCCAGTACCGTAGATCCTCCCGGAATTCAGGCTGAAATACGGATTCTCTCAGTTTTTTAGTACTGGGGTGCTTCTTTTCATTTTTACTCAATGCCGACCTCATTTCGAAGGTCATCAATGGTCTGTGAGACACCTGATCCTTTACGGACTCTGTCAAGCGCGGTGAGGAGCCGTTTTGCATTTTTGGGTGATCTAAGAAGGTGTGCCATTTCGAGTACAGCGGCCAACTCGTCGGCGGTTATCATGGCGACATCTTCCCGTCCACGTCGCTGGATAATTACAACTTCCCGGTTTTGAGTGACCTCATCCAACAAAGAAGCCAACCCTGCTCGAGCTTGAGTATATGTTGTTTGTATTGCCATCTCTGTCCCCTGTATTTATGTACAGGCTTACGGTACAAGTTTTAAATAAGCGCGTCAATAATAATTGCCTACATATTAACGGTGATCATTTTCTATTGCCATTTTCCACCCCCAAACACTCAATGGCCTTTAAGACTTGCCTGAATTGGTAGGCCGTCGCTTTCTCTTTGGAGTTCTGGAGATTAACACTTTAATTTTTTACGATGGCAGTTGCCGTGGGGTTAAAGGGGTTGGTTCGAATTGCCATGGAAAAAAATACATGTAGTTCTTCTTCAAATACAGAGAAAAACGTGTGCTTTCTTGAACTCCTCATCTTTCCATTGAGCGGAGATATTCAGATTCCACTGAAGTGTTTCGATGTCAGGATCAAATCGTATCAGGTGTATCAGCAGTTTGTTCCCTATTTCACTGAAAAACAAACCGGCGATCATATCAACTTTAAAAAAGCCGCACCGGGAACAAACAACATCATAAAGATCACACCAAACAAGGAACCTTTAGATCCCGCATTTACTTTACCTCGCAATATCAACTTTTCCGCAACTTCAGATAATCCGGTCCCAATCGGCTTCTTTCCGTTCCGATTGCCCGTTTCAAAAAAGGGCGTTTTTAATCGCATCAACTGAAAAAGGCTTTCCATGGGCCGGATAGACGTGTTTGGTCCCTTTTGCAAGGAGGCGTTTCCAGCTTTTTCGAACTTCTTCCATGTTTTCCGCAAGAATGGGCAAACCGGGCGTGAAGCGCAAGGGGAATCCACTCATGGCCAAATCTCCCACAAAGGCATCGCCGGTGTTCAAGAGCACGCTGACCGACCCTTTGGAATGTCCCGGCGTGGATAGGATGCGCCCTGAAATCCCATAATCGGCCAGGGAACGTTCTTCATCATCCAGCACCACATCCACCGTGCTTTTTGGAATATGAATGAGCGGCAGGAACAGCGCCATGATCCTCATAAATAGTTTGCCCCAGACGGTCACGCCTGGAGGCGTTAGCATCCGTGATTTCTCCAAACAGTCTTTTTCTTCCCCGTGCATGGCGATTTTAGCGCCGGTAATCTCCTTGATTTCAGCCGCGGATCCGATGTGATCCCAATGTCCGTGGGTAAGCACAATCAGCCCAACCGCTTCTGGTTTCAGTGAAAGCTTTTCACAGGCCGACACAAAACGCCCGGCTTTCTTGGGCGCACCGCCATCTATCAAGATGGTTCCTTCACCGCGAACGATGTAGCTATTATCGGGTCCCAACGGAACCTTGTGAATACGTACTGTCATGTTTCACCTGTTTCCCAAACCCTCCACAGGGATCTCACGACAAGATGGCCGCTATCTTCGTCGCCATGCCCTTCCCCAAAACCATATGCTGATCCTCATCCAGGTGAACACCATCCACCCCACTGGTGGTGGTCACCGAACCGGCATCGAAAAAATGGCAGCCGAGTTCGTGCGCCACAACCTCAATTGCAGACGACAAGCCGACCGCCTTCATTTCGGCTCCTTGGAACTTTGGGGCAATTTTCCCTTTGGCCTTCCGGATTTCAGGTGGCGAAACGAGCAGGATGGGTGGCACGGGCATCCCCGGCTCAATTGGTGCCCGACGAATGGATGCAACAATTGCCGCCAGCCCTTGGGATGACTGCCAGGAATTGAAATTGTGGACGGATTGGAAATCATTGGTGCCCAAAAACACGACCACCAGAGAGAGGGGAGCGTTACTCTCGATCCTTTGTTCCAGACCTTCGAGGCCGTTTCGCCCCGGCTTGAAGGGATCGTTCCAGACGGTGCGACGGCCATTCAGACAGTCTTCGATGATCCGGACGGACATCCCTCCCTTCTGGAGCTCGATCTCAACAATTCCGGGCCATCTTTGGTCAAACCGAAACCGAGAGCGGGTGTCTGGGATTATCCCCCAACTGAGAGAATCGGCGTAAACCAGAATCTGATGCATTTTTGTTCCTCCTTTGCTGCACAACCAAGAGCCAAAGCCAGCCCACCTCCGTCACTTCTTTGGCAACCCGTTTTTGCCTTTCTTGAGCGCGACGTATGTGACAATAGGCTTGCCTTGCCCCTTTTCTTTTTCTTTTGTCAGGACATCGTCAAGCACTTGCTCTACGAATCTCCCAACGGCTTTGCCTGCCCTTCGGTGCCCGTTACAGCAAAGACACCAGAAGGACCCTGCCAGTATATTACCAAAAATTACCAAAAATAAAACGAGTCACATCGGACAAGGAAGCATTAATATCGGCGTGTGGTATTTTTCTTATGTGTGATTTCATCTGTACATGAAAACCCGGAAGGCTAAAACCGGAAACATTTTAAGGGGATGTTTCACTATGACGCCCTCGGCTGAAAGGTCGCTGATTTAACTCAATAGAACAGTGATTTCTTTTGAAACGGCCATTAGAACATTTTCAGATACGCCTCTATGTGCACACAGAGCTGTTATGTCACAAACCCAGACCAGACCTTCTATTTCATGAGGCTCCTCGCGGCCGCGGTAATCCGTTCAATGTTGGGCAGCACCGCGAGCTCGCGTATGGGGTCGAAAGGAATCGTCCTATCGACGGCGACACGCGCGTAGCACGCCGTCAGTCCCGCCTCGAGCAGGGTCGCTGCCAGTTCACCGGTCAATCCGTAGTCGCGGTAGTCCTCATCCACCACCAGCAGCCGCCCCGTGCGGCCCACATCACTCACCACGGCATTGCGGTCAAGGGGAGCGATGCTGCGCAGGTCGAGAACGCTCGCGGAAATGCCCTCCCGTGACAGCAGTTCCGCGGCTTCCGCGGCCCGATGGATTCCGACGCCGGCTCCTGCGATCGTCAGGTCCGAGCCCGTGCGGCGCACGGCGGCCTCCCCGAACGCAATGGGCTCCCAGCGGTCGGGAACCTCACCCTGCCGGCCCTCGGCCGGAATGTCATAGGAGACCGTCGATCGTCCGCCCGAACCGAGGTAATCGAGCCAGTCCTCGGACAGCAGTTGGTGCTCAAGAAAAACGACCGGGCCATCATCGGCGATGGCCGCGGTCAACAGCCCGCCCGCATCGGCCGGCGTCGACGGGGCAACCACCTTGATCCCCGGGATATGTGCCAGCCACCCCCACAAGGCCTGCTCGTGCTGTCCGCCGTCGCCGTAGCCACCGCCGCATCCGGCGCGGACGACCATCGGCACCTGCCACCGGCCACCGGAAAAGGCCTCGATCTTTGCAGCGTGGTTGATGAGCGCATCCGCGGCGACGGCGACAAAGTCGATCATGATCAGCTCGGCAACCGGTCGCAAGCCGGCCATTGCCGCACCGACCGCAGTGCCGAGAAAGGCTGACTCGCTGATGGGTGTTTGGCGTACGCGACGCGCTCCGAAACGCGCTAAGAGATTCATACGGAGCGCGTGGACATCTTCCCCGAAGATCACCACGCGTTCGTCGGACGCCATGGCCTGGGCCAAGGCATCCTCGATAGCCTGTGCGTATGTCATTTCCTTCATCGGGGGGTCTCCTTTTCGGTCGCCGTTTTCGACGCCACCGCTTTATCGACGGCACCGCTTACAATCAATTCGACCGCATGCTCCAATTTGACCAACGCTTCCGAGGTGATTGCAAGGCGTTTGCGCAGTCTCCGTACAGGGTCGCGGACAGGCCCCAACTGCGTGCGCGCGGCGCGCCCAAGCATAGACGTAATCTTGCCAAGACTCGCAACGCGTTGGGCCATGGGCGCGCCCTGGGCGTTCCTGGTCGCCGAAACCAGCGAGCCGAACCGTGGTTTGACTTCGGCCAGTGGTCTGCGCGCTATTCGTATGAGGGGATCGCCAAGAAAGTGTCCTTCCGGTCGGATACAAGTGGCTCGCAGAAAGGCAGGCCCCCGCCCCCCGCGGGCGCGTTCGATCATTTCACCTGCCACGCGCCAGACCATCTCTACATCCGAACCGTCGACTGCTTTTCCCAACACTCCGAGGCCCCGCGCCCTCAATTCGAGGTCACCACCCGTAACTGATGCCGAGGCAGTGGTGATCGCCATGCCATTGTCCCGGCAGACGAACAGGACCGGCAGCTTCCAGGCGGCCGCCAGGTTCATCGCCTCCATCAGCATGCCCTGGTTCATGGCGGCCTCGCCAAAAAACGCCACCGCAACCGTACCCGGGCGCAAGTGCTGCGCGGCGAGGGCGAATCCACAGGCGGTGGGGCCGGCGGCACCTACTATGCCGGAAGAGGCCGCAAGGTGCTCCTTCGAGTACAGGTGCATGTGACCACCATTGCCACCGCACAAACCGTCGGCGGCCCCTATGCACTCTTTGACAATGGCGGCCAGGTCCACGCCGCGCAGGACCATGCCGGCAGTGCCGCGATGGTCGAGGGCAACGGCATCACCATCTCCTAAATGGTCGAGCACGCCGGCGTTGATGCCTTCCTCACCGATTCCGAGATGCATCTCGCCGGAGACACGTCCTTCGTACCAGAGGCCGGCGATCGCTTCCTCGACCCGCCGGCAGGTCAGCATCTTGCGATACAGTGCAACGCTATCCAGTTCCATGTTCCCTTACCACCCATTTCTTGTGCACTCTCAGACGCCACCTGAAACCTTAACGGGGATAGCCAGGGCATGTGCCTATTGCCGCCCAACGTTCACCATCACTGAGGAGAGCGGGGAGTGATGAATCCGCCAAAAGCACGCTAACATCGAAAAGTGCTTGGGCTACGGTAACACACCCCTGCAAATCTAGTGTATGGTGTGGTTAGCGACCGTACCTTGCCGTAAAGATTGCTTTTTCAAGGGAGTTTGAATTAATCATAAAGCCGATTAATGCAGCGGTTGAATCATACGGAACGTCTATTCTTTCGATCTTGAGCGCATAAACCGTAAAAATATACCGGTGTGGCTTATCTCCTTTTGGGGGGCATGCACCACCAAAAGCGTGGGTCCCATAATCTGTGCGACCTTGCACGGCACCCGGAGGCAACAGCTTCCCGGTTGAATCCCCAGCGCCCACGGATAGTTCGGTAACATTCGCGGGGATATTGTAGACGACCCAATGCCACCAACCAGACCCCGTAGGCGCATCAGGGTCATATACAGTAATCGCATAGCTTTTTGTTCCCGTTGGACCTGCCGTCCATTTAAGCGCTGGCGATTGATTCTTCCCCGAGCACCCAAACCCGTTAAATACCTGATCGTCTGTAAGAAAAGCACCAGGTTTAATAGTTGGACTTGTAAGTGTAAAGTTGCCTGCGTAGACCACAGTGGAGAGCAAGCAAACAGAAATAATTAACGAAATTCTCATCTTAAACATAAGTAACCGCCTTTCTCTTGAGATGGAAATAGGGCACACACATCACGTCTGACCAGCGGGCATGTTTTAGCCCGTCTGTGTCCAGGCACAGATTAGCCAATGAATCATTTCAGGTAGTATAAACCTTATATATTCCTATAAAACAGCTATGGGATGAATAGTGATACTATCGATAAAAAATGGAAAATCTATTTTGAATTTTTCCTTCTATTGCAGAAATATACCAATCGCATGGAGAACTCAAAATTCTATCACTACAATACGGGCTTTTAAACATGACATTCTCCGGAGTAAAAGGAACCGGAAAGGCTGATCGGGCAACATTTGAGGGGATGTTCCATTATGACGACCTCGGCTGAAGGGTTGTGGGTTCTGGTCAACAGAACAATGGTTTCTTAAATCATATTTCAGATAGGATATATGTCAAGAAAAATTGTTGATAGAATTGGAAATTCGAGAATACTGAATTCCGGGTCGGGCATGGAATGACAGTGTCGGGCATATGGTTTTTTCACGGTGGAGTGGTTTCCGGTAGTAGGACCGTTATAGCATTTTGAGGTACGCTTCGATGCGCACGCGAAGCTGTTCCGCATCGCTTTGCGTATAATCGGTTTCGAGATGAAGCGTGGGAAACCCGAACTTTTCTTCCATTTCATCATGTTACCATTCGGGCGGACAAGAGCGCCGCCCCCAAGGCACCCACCATCTGGGGATCTTCCGGTATGAACACCTCCTGTTTTAACGCCTCTTCCAACAGCCGGCGCATGCAGGGATTTTTGGCAACCCCGCCCGCAAAGACAACAGGGCCCTCCGAGGAGACCCGGTTGATCATGCCGACAGCGCGACGGACCACACTCTGGTGAAGCCCCAGGGCAATGGCCCTCCGGTCTTCTCCCCTGGCCACCAGGGAGGTGACTTCCGATTCCGCAAAAACCGTACACATGCTGTTGATGTGCAGGTAGTCTTCGGCATTAAGCGCCTCGGAACCGAATTCCGCCAATTCAAACCCCAGGGTTTTTGCCATGATCTCCAGGAATTTTCCGGTTCCCGCAGCGCAACGGTCATTCATTTCGAATTTTTTCACGGCGCCCATAGCATTTAAGGCAATGGCTTTGCTGTCCTGCCCCCCAATGTCCAGGATGGTTCTAGCGCCCGGAATGAGGGTGCTGACCCCCGTCCCGTAAGCCTTAATCTCCGTCACCGTCGGCGCGTCAAAGGCAATTTGAAACAGGTTTCGTCCGTAACCGGTGGCCATGATCCGGTCAAAATCCATGCCGTTCAGCAACTCTTTGGCCTGGGCCATGGGATCAAAACCGGTATCCGTCTGTCTGGCTGCCGCGATATCGCCGTCCTTCACCACCACCAGTTCGATGGTTCTGGAACCGATATCAATACCCGCATGCCGCATGATCTTTTCACCTTTCCTATGGTTTCAGCACTTCCAAAAAGGCTTCCACCCGCGTTTTCAATTGCCCCACATCCTCCATACCGTAGTCCGTTTCAATGCGGAGGGTGGGAATTCCCTTTTCTTCCAGGCTTTTTTCAACGGGCATGGATTCGACAATGTAGGGCTGACAGAACTGAAGCCCGTAATGGATGACGCCGTCCGCTTTATACTCTCGGAACATTTCTTCCACATGGGTCAAACGATCCGGATTGGGGGTGAAAATAGCGCAATCCACCTTGAAATAACGATCAACGACGGCTTCCATGAGATCATCAACGGTATTGCCGCCGTCATTCACGAGGTTTCGGGTACCACGCTCTCCCACGCAGGATTCCTCTCCCACGATCACGCCCCCCGACGATTCAATGATCCAGGGGAGTTTCCAGTTGGGAACCGCCATGGGGCATCCGGACATGAGAATTCTGGGTGCGCCTTTGGGAAAGGGGCCTTCTTTTTTTTCAATGCGGCTTTCCAGTTCATCACAGATTTTGTTCACGGAATCCGTGTAACGAACCGGATCATCATAGAAAAATACCTGATTGGCCAGAAGCGCATCGAGACCGGAGATGGGTGCGGGATCAGCCTTTCTGAGCAGGGAGAGCCTGTGGATCGCTTTCCGCTTGTTGTTGACCATTGCGATGCCTTTCTTTAATCTTTCAGCATCGATGCTCACCCCCGTCAATTTTTCAACCGCCTCTTTGAAGCGAAAATACTCGGCCCGAAGAAGGGCGCGACCTTCGTCGGATTTCATCTGGGGCAGGTCCATGACATAGAGATTGGGCACCAGATTTTGAAGCGTCTCATAGGATTTTTTCTTGCCGTCACAGGTGTTTTCGCCCACGATCATGTCCGCCGATTCCATGTAGGGACAGACTTTTCCCAGTTTGAAACCGAAGGCGGATTTGATCAATGAACAGGTGTTGCGGGGAAGGATTTTCTCCACCTCTTCGGTGGCAAAATCGGCGCCGGTACACAATCCCACCAACGTGGCGTCGACGGCACGCACAATCTCCTCGGGCACAAAAACGCAGAAGGACCCGATGACCTTTCGGCCCGCCGCCTTTTCATCCATCAATTCCTTGATACGCAGGCCATGGACTTCACTCAAAACAAAGTCAAAGTAGCTCATGCCCTCAGGCCGCTCCTTCTGGTTCCGATAAATATCCTGGTAGCCTTTCCCCAGAACCTCCAGCAGCATATCATGGGCCTCAAGATCGAGCCCCAAATCTTTCCACATACTTACGTATTGTTCACTCATCGGTTTTTCTCCTTTTTTGAAAATAAATAAATCCCTCTCACGCGCCTGATCGAGTCATACGCCCGGCGAACCCACTCTGCTTTTCAATCCGCTTTCCACGGCCCATTTATCCATCCATGCATCCATTGTTCCGCCTTCATTAAAATGATGATCTCAATGGGGGCCTGAATTATGGTGCTCAAATCATCGAGACAAGAAGGGGTTCAACCTTTTCTCCTGAACAAAGACCCACCAGATCCGGCAGGCAAGATGCCATTTTGTCAGGTAAAACTGAAAGATCGAAACATGAGAAGTGCTCCCTGGGAGGTATTCAAGAAACCGGTCAAAAAATATTCCAGTCATTCCTTTTTGTCCAACTGGAAAATACGATAGATAATTTGAGACTCCCCGGGGATTCCGATTAAAAGGCGCCTTCATTCATAAAAAGGCCGAGATCAGGGGTGGGCAAGGAAATGGAGGGAAACCCGGATAAAGCCATGAAGGCGATTTTTCGCCGGTTGACATTCGCCTTCACGGCTTTTTCCTTTTCAGGGTCAGACGGGTTGGCAACTACATAAAATTCAATGCGTTCCGGGCGCCAACGGTACGCCCCGCCGCTCCCAGGTGATGTATGACAGCAATGCCGTCATGTTCGGGTCATCCAGTGGCAGCGGTGCTCCCTCCAGGGGGTTTTGGATGCACCAGTTGATCATTTCGGAGAGGGTGATGACCCGACCCAGCTGCTGCTGGAATTTGGGATAGGTCTCCGGATGCGTGTTGGCGGCATTGGGATGGCACTGATCGCAGGATACCTTGTTGGTCCCAAGTTCCGCGCTGTGAAAGAGTTTTTCACCTTTTGCCACAACACTCATGAATTCCTGGTTCCATCGTTTCAAATCGCTTTCAGTGAAATCGTCTGCCTGAATGGAGAAGGAAATCGCCAGGAATCCCAAACCGATTAGAGACGCCAGGCAGGCGGTCGAGAAAAATTTACTGTTTCGCATAAAAACGCTCCTTGCAATTTTAAAAATGGGTTTGGGGCGGAATCCGCATGCTGTCATCCTGATACTTCACATCTTGGGGTTTACCGGTGGCCGCATCAAACATAACGGTGCGGTTCTGATTGTCGGGCAACTGGTAATGCATGGCGCTTCTGCCGCTTTTCACATCCACAAACTGCCATCCTGTGGCATCCCGCTCAAAAAACGGGTCCGCCCGGTTCATGGGCACCGTGATTTTGGGAAAAGCGTTGGCCAGCTGGGAATAGGTCTCGGGGTACGGCCAGGGCCAGGCCGTCGCCATGACGGCCTGAAAGGTGATATTGTCGATCTGGTTGTATTGGATCTGATGCACATGACCGTATATAACGGTCGCCTTTTCAAAGGGCTTGAGAAGGGCCTGCACTTTTTCAGCATCCTGGGTCCAGAAATTCCATGGTTTGAAGATCTTTTGAATGGGCGAATGGGAGAACACCACCACGGGTGTGTTCCCATTGATTTTCGCAAGATCTTTTTTGAGCCAGGCTATCTGCTCATCCCCCACCATGAAAGGGGATCCTTTGGGGTTGTCCAGTCTTGCCATGGCCAGCATCCGGTCCATGGGAGTGGGCCATGTTTCGTAGGTCCACTTGTCATAAGTGAGAATGCTGTTTAAAACAACAAAATGGACCCCCTTGTGATCAAAACTGTAGTAGGGGGGACCGAGCTTTTCCTGCCAGTATTTCCCAAGATCCAGATAGTAATCATGTTCCCCCATCACATAGCGGACCTTGCCCCGCAGGTTGCTCATGATCTCCAGACCATGATCCAGTTCTTCCTTCTTCCCCAGTTGGGCCAGATCGCCGCCGAACATGAAGAAATCCGGACGGGGAGTGAGCAGATTGGCTTCGCGAACGGCACGGATAAGGCCCATATCCCAATTGCGGACAAATCGGGTTCCTTTGATCTGCTGAATGTGTGCATCGGAAATATATCCAAAGGTAAAATCCGGTATTGATCCTTCACCGCCGAAGGCCAGTTTCACCAGGCTTAAGGGAAAAGCGGCGGCCATCAAACCTGCGCCGGTGGTTTTGAGAAACGCGCGTCGGTTCATACTCATCGTATTTGTCTCCTTTATTCCAAAATATCCTTAAGGCTTTTTCTTTGCGAATTCCGGGCTGGTGAGGGCTTTTAGAAATGCCACCAGGTCCGCCTGCTGTTCCTCGGTCAGATTCAGGGGACGAATACCGCCGCTTAGAAGTTCGGGGACGGGATCGGTTTCTTTCAGACGGCCCCCGTTGTTGTAAAATGTCACCACTTCCTCAAGGGTTTTGTGGCTGCCGTCATGCATATAGGGGGCCGTCAGCTCGACATTTCTTAAGGTCGGGGTTTTGAAAGCGCCGATGTTCGTCAGATCTCTTGTAACGGCAAAGCGTCCCAGTGACGAGGTCTTCGGGTTGGTGAGGACCGCGATATCGGTTCCCTTTTCCTTCACATTCTGAACGGCTGCCGAAAGCTCATCCAGATCTTTGGGCATCTGGTTGGCGGAAACCCCGATCATATGAAACCGGTTGTCCGTAAAAAGGGCCTGTGTCTGTTCAATCCGGTGGCATGAAACGCAGCGTCCCTGATTCACATAGATTTCCAAACCTCGTATGGCCGCGGGGCTCATGGCCGTTTTGTCCCCTTTGAAATAGTAGCGATCAAAGGGGGAATCTCCACCGATCAGGGTTCGTTCAAAGGTTGCCAGCGCCTGCTTCACTTCGGTCATGGTGATCTGGTCGCCGGTCTTGCCGAAAGCCTGACTGAAAAGTTCCAGATATTCCGGATCGGAACGGACGATTTTGAGTATCGGTTCGTGGTCCTTGAGACCCATTTCCACCGGATTTAAAAAGGGTTGGCCCGACTGGGATTCCAGGGAGGGCTCCCGCCCGTCCCAGAACTGGGTATGAAGATAAGCCGCATTGATGATGGTGGGCGCGCTTCGCGTTCCTTTCAGTTTGTGGATCCCTTCGGACACGGGAAGTCCGTCGGTGAACCCTTTGTTCTGGTCATGACACGTGGAACAGCTCACCTCTCCCGTGGTGCTGAACCGGGCGTCGTGAAAGAGCTTGTCCCCCAGTTTGATCTTTTCGGGGGTCATGGGGTTATCGGCGGGCACCGGAACCGGCGGAAGTCCCACCGGCGCTGCAAACGCCGCACAAGACATTAAAATAACGGTGGTGGCGCCTATGATTCCTTTTAAACGGCTGCTGAATGTTTTCAAGGTCACTCACTCCTTTCTAAATTGATGAATAATGGATTCACTCCTATTTCCTTTCCGCATACAGAAACATATTCTAAAAATTGGTTACAAGCAATCTTAAATGTGCCGGTCAAAAGGCCAACATCCTCAAAATCAGATTCGGCAGAATGCCGAACAGGATCAGCAAAGCGGCCAGAAAAAGAGCGGCCGAAACCATCCATCCCGAACGGTTCTTTCCTGGTCCGTGGGAAGGCTCAAATGGTTTTCCGTCCGCTTTTGTGTAGGCATACCGTACCAGGTTTAAATAGTAAAAAAGAGCGACGGCCACGTTGGCGGCCGCGATCACCACCAGCCAATTGCAACTACGGTTCCATGCGGCGCTGAGCAGAAAAAATTTTCCCATAAATCCTGTGGTCGGGGGAAGACCTGCCAGCGCCACAGCCCCCACCGCCAGAACAAATGCCAAACCGGGTGACCGCTTTGACAAACCGGTCAGATCTTCCAGCATGAGGTTTTTCCCGTCCTCCGATTCCCGGCACAGTACCCAGAAGCAGGCAAAGTTCATTAAAACATAGCTGAAGGTATAGAAGGCCGCCGCTTTAACGCCCATGGGTGTCCCCGCCACCACACCCACCATGAGATAGCCCGCATGGGAAATGGCCGAATACCCCAGCAGGCGTTTCACATCCTTTTGCAGCAGGGCCGCAAGGTTTCCGTATGTCATGGAAACGGCGGCCAATACGGCCAGAATGGTGGTAATTTCAAGGCCCGGTTTCAAAAGCGGTGAAAAACGGAGCAGCACCGCCACGGCCCCCACCTTGGGCAATACAGCGATATAGGCGGCGGTTTCATTGCCGGCCCCTTCATAGACATCCGGCGCCCAAAAATGAAAGGGAAAAAACGCCAGCTTGAACAGCAGGCCCGAAAGAAAAAGGATCAAACCCACCACCGCCATGGGGCTGTGAGACCAGGTCCAGGGCATGTGTATCAATTGTTGGAGATCGGTGGCATGTTGTGCAGCCAGGATGTATGAAAAGCCGAACAGCCCCACGGTGGTGGCCACACCACCCATTAACATGTATTTGACGGAAGCTTCGGCTGCCTGCCCACTTTTCCTTCGCAACGGCACCAAGGGAAAAAGGCTGAAACTTGCCAACTCAAGGGCCAGGTAGATGCTGATCAATTCCACCGTGGAACAAAGAAGCAACAGGCCCCAGGCGGAAAGGGCCATGAAAAGGAAATAATCGCATCTTTTCTCTTTTTCCAGCAGCGGTTGGTCGATGCCGTTTATCACCGCCAGGAAAAACCCGAGACTCACGGTCATTTTGAAAAACTGGCTTAAATCATCCAACCGGTACGTCCGGGAAAAGAGCAGCCCCTTCTGCGCCAGGGAGCCGAAACACACCATGACACCTAAAGCCGCGGCCCAGGGCAGCCATTTTTTCAACTGCACCGCCCGATCCTTTTGCACGATACTTTGCACAAAGAGCGCAGTCACGATCAGCAGCTGGAAGACTTCGGGCAGAAGCAACAGTATGTTCACGGCCGCCCTCCCCCGTCTGCTTTGCCATTAAAGGGCACTCGATTTTTGGAAGTGTTCAAAATGTGCTTTTCCACCAAGAGTGTCATGGCCCCGCGCGATTCAAGAGCCCCGATCAGGTGTTTCAATGAAGGGTTGATCACTTTGAGAAAAAGGGTGGGCGCCAGTCCCAGATAGAGCACCAGGAATGCCATGGGTAGCAATGAAACCCATTCCCGAGGGATCATATCCTGCCAGCCGGTGGCCGTTGATGGTTCACCCCAGGCCATTTTCTGGGTGGGCCGGAGCATGTAGGCCGCGGCCAGAAGCGCCCCGGGAACGGCGAAAACCCCAAGCCAGAGATTCCTTTCAAAGGCACCGGCCAGAATCAGAAATTCGCCTACGAAATTATTGGTCCCCGGAAAGGCAAAGCCCGCAAAAACAAAGAAGCCCCAGAACCCCATGAAGACCGGCACAAATTGTCCCAGACCCAGGGACCGGGAAAGATCGTGGCTGCCGCTCCGGTGGTGAAGGATTCCCGCCATGGCAAACAGGCTGCCGGTGGTGATACCGTGATTGAACATCTGAATGAGCGCCCCCTGCACCCCATTCAGATTAAAGAGAAAAATTCCCAGGACCACGAACCCCATGTGTCCCAGGGAAGCGTAAGCGATGATTTTCTTGAGATCTGACTGGGCAAACGCCAAAAGTCCGCCATACAGGATGGAGCAGATGGACATGGCAATCAAAAGCGGTGCAAAATATTGCGCTGCATCAGGTGTCAGCGGCAGCCCCAGACGTAGAAACCCGTAGACCCCCATTTTGGCCATGAGGGCGGAAAGAATAATGCTGCCGGCCACGGGGGCTTCCCCGTAGGCCCAGGGCATCCAACTGTGAAAGGGGAACAACGGCACCTTCACCGCGAAGGCCAGCGCCATGATCAGAAACATCCATTGTTGAAACTTAAGGGAAAAAGGGCGTGACATGAGGGTTGGGATCGCAAAAGACCCCCCTTCCACACGAAAAGCGATAATCGCCACCAGCAGGAGGGCACTCCCCGCGAGGGTATACAGGATGAACTTGAGGGCTGCCCGGTCTCTCCCATGGCCTCCCCAGAGGGCAATGAGAAGGTAGGTGGGGATCAGAACGGCCTCCCAGAACATATAGAAAAGAACCAGGTCCAGGGCTGAAAAGACGCCTATCAAAGCCGATACGAGAATAAAAAGAGATATATGAAATTCCTTGAGGCGGCTATTGATGCTTGTCCATGAACAGATGACGCAAAAAGGAAACATTAAAAGCGTCAATGCCACCATGAACAGACTGATGCCGTCCACGCCCAGGAAATACTGAAGACCCCAGGCAGGCACCCATGGTACGGATTCGACCAACTGAAAATCCGCCGTTCCCATTTTAAACCGGAGCAGATAAAGCCCCATCACCATTTCCGCAAGAGACAAGACAAGTGCCCACCATCTGGTGGCCCGGGGGGTCTTGATAAACATAAACGGAATGGATCCCAGAAGGGGCAACAGCATCAGACAGGTTAAAATGGGAAAATGCGGTTCAATCATTAAACGTTACCAGAACCAGATGAGGGCAAAAACAATCAGGGCCAGCAGCATCATTCGGGCCAGTTGGTCCTGCAAGGACCTGCTTTGCAGCCGGGCCGACATCCGGCTCAAAAACATGACCGAAAAAGCCGTCCGGTTTACAGCTCCGTCAATCGCCTTTCGGTCAAAAAAATCTGAAATACGCGCCATGAAGTTATAAGCCCTCAGAAAAATGGTGCGGTAAATCTCCGACCATAGGCCATCCAACCACGAAAGGGGCCTTGACAAAACGGCGATGACACCGCGGCCCACCCACGCGTAGACCTTTTCAAAATCCGGCAGTTCATTTTCCCCAGGCTTTAGCAACGGCTTTAAAAAGATGAACAAAAGGGTGGTGGCGGCCGGAACCATAAATCCGACCCCCAATTTTAAAAAGGTGAAAGAGGAAGCTTTTGCGGGGTATGAAACGAGACGGTTCAAGACTTCGGGAAAAACCCCTTGAATCAAGCAGAAAACGCCGGTCATGGCCATGGCGAACACCATGTTTCCGGGCAGTTTCCGCAGGGGTTCCGGATTGGCGGTGTTTTTGGACCAGAACACAAAAAATGGGAGTCGCAATCCTCCGGCAATGATCATCAGCACCATGGAGAGACAAAGCAACAGCATCAAAAACAGCCCCGGAATGGGGCGCTCAAGTTTCAGGGTTTCTTCAAAAATCATTGAAATCCCTGGAAAACCGCTGAAAAAAGGAACGGCGCAAAGCGCAAGGGCGCCAATAAGAGTCAACCCAGCGACAAAAGGAAGTCTTCGAGCCATATTCCCCAACTGCATCAGTTGTTCTTCGCCGGTTGCATACATAACGGCACCCATGGCCATGAGCAACAGTGCATTATAAAATGTATGGGCATATGCCAGAATAATTGCGCCATCCAGGGCCGCTTTTGAATCCATGCCCAACGCCGTAATCATCAGGCCCATTTGGGCAACCATGAGATAGGCGACAATGCGCCTGATATTATTTGAAAACATTGTATAAAAGGCCCCATAAAGCGCCATGACGGCTCCCAGAACAATCAACAGGTCAAGGCCCGCAAAACAGCGGGCCATGGCATAAAATGCCGTCTTTATACCGAACAGGGACAGGAAAACGGCCCCCGGGATGGTGGCTTTGGGAAGCCCTTGGGTCATCCATGCGTGTACCGGTACGACGGCTGCATTGATGGCAAAAGCCGCCAGAATCAAGTAGTCATAATGCCACATGAGATTGCTGTCCGCAGGCCCGAAAATAAAACTGCCCGTGGCCTGCTGTCTCAAGAGGATGCCTGCCAGCAGCAGAACACTGCTCAACAACAAAAGCATCATGTATAAAAAGCCCGTTTTGGAGGCATCCGTTTCACGGTTCAGCCAGATGAGAAAGGAGGAAGAAACGGTCATCCCTTGCCAAAACATGTAAAGCGTCCAATAGTCTCCCGCCAAGACACTGCCGAAGGCCCCTGCCATGAAATAAAGTGCCGCCACGTGTTGGGCTTTGTCACGAACGTGAAAGGAAAAAATGGTGCAGATCAGGCTCATAAAGGCAAAGAGAATGATGAACGGCAGCGACAGCGCATCCACCCGGCCGAGCACCAGGACTTGTCCCACATAATCCACCTCCCAGTAAGATCCTTTGTGCATATTGAGGGTCAGAAAAATGGCTGCGGCGGGAGGTATGAAAAGCAGATTGCGCCAGAACCTGCCCCGAAGAAACGGCAAGATGAGACCCAGGATCACAAAAAGGGTCGCAGGATGCAGAAAACTTTCTTCGATGAAGGTCACGGTCCGCTATCTCCAGAGTCTTCCGTAAACATCCACAAAATCCACAAAGGTCTGCGGATAAAATCCGATGAGAATCGATAGCACGGCGATCATGAACATGGGAACCACCATGGTTTTCGGCGCTTCAGCATACCGGCTCAGATCCACACCTTTGATCGGCTGCATGAAAAAGCCTCGAATCACAATGGGGCCGAAGTAGGCCATGTTCAACAACACGCTTGCCAGAATAACCAGCATCAGCACCCTTTCCCCCCCATCGGTGGCGCCGGTGATCAAATAAAACTTGCTCAGAAAACCGCTGGCCGGCGCCAGGCCGATAAAGGAAAGCGTCGCCAGGGCAAAAGCGCCAAAAGTCCAGGGCATGCGACGGCCCAGCCCGTTCATGAGACTGATCTTTTTGGAGCCGGTCACCACCATGATGCAGCCGGCGGCAAAAAACAGGGTAATTTTGGGAAAAGCGTCATGGGCAATGGCCGATACGCCCCCTTCCACCCCCCCCTGGGTCAGCATGGCAACCCCCATGACAATGTAGGAAAGATGGCTCACCGTGCTGTAGGCGATCCGCGCCTTGATATCGTCTTTGGTGAGCGCAATCAGCGCCGCAGCGATAATGGTAAACCCCGCCGCATAGGCGGTGGGCATGCCCAACCCCAGATTGTGAAGGGAGTCGATGCCGAAAATCGAG
>JAJDOH010000007.1 GCA_022340265.1 Deltaproteobacteria bacterium
CTGGAGCCGTTTATCCTGATTTTGGGGAGCGAAGGAATTCTGTGGGTCAAAAGGAAGATATGGGACAAAGCAGGGGTTCGAATCGTTTCTCATCCTGAAACGACAAATCGGGGTCTTGAGTTCTAGGTTTTGCGCGCCAGATCTTTTGGATCCGGTTTTCTTGTTTATTGTAATAGATTTCCAGATCATAAAGATCGAACAACACCATATTCTTGGATGATCAGGATGAATCCCACGACAATCTGCTACGTCATTCGACAGTTGGGAAAGGGAGGCGCGGAGAAGCAGCTCTTCTATCTGGTCCGTGGATTGGACAGGTCCCGGTTCCAGCCTGTTGTTCTCAGCCTGACACCTGGGGGGTACTGGAAACGGCGATTTAATGATCTGAAGATCGATATTTTTGAATTGACTGAAGGCCGTTTGAGGCTGTTCAACCGATTGATTCAGCTCGTGAAACTCTTCAATAGAATCAGACCGGACATCGTCCACACCTTTATGTTTACAGCCAATAGTTATGGACGGCTGGCGGCGTTGCTGGCCGGTGTGCGCGTTGTAATCGGCTCTGAACGGAGCATTGCCGAACGTGGAAATGACAAAACGAAATGGGGAATATGGCTTGATAAAGCACTTTTGAGGTTTTCGGATGCCGTTATCTGCAATACCAATAGGGCACGGTTTAATCTGATTGACAACTATCGGTTTCCGGCTGAAAAGCTGATGACAATCCCCAATGGATTTGATTGGACGGAATTTCGAAGCCACAGCATTCCGGGAGGAGATGAAGGCAAGAAGTCTTCTGAAAAGGTGGTGGGAATGGTCGCTACACTCAGCAAGGTCAAGAATCATCGACTCTTCCTGGATGTGGCACGGATTGTGTTGGACCGGTATTCAGGAGATGCCCTGTATTTCATGGTTGTCGGTGATGGTCCTTTGCGTGGTGAACTCCAGGCTTATGCACAAAAGATTGGACTGGATTCGAAAATGCGATTTATGGGCCCAAGAGATGACATCCCACTGGTCATGGGGAAAATGGATATTTACATCCATACCTCCCGTTTTGAAGGGCTTTCTAACGCCATTATGGAGGCCATGGGCTGCGGTCTCCCCGTGGTTGCCACAGATGTGGGCGGGAATCGTGAACTGGTGAATGATGGTAAGACAGGATTTCTATGTCCCTCCATGGATGCATATGCCATAGCCGAAAAAGTCCTTTTGTTGTTAAGAGATGACGATTTGGCCCATAAAATGGGAGCAAGAGGAAAACAGAAGATTTGGAGCTGTTTTTCTGTTGAGCGGATGATCGAGGAGACCGTAGCCACCTATGACAAATTTCTACAAAGGAAATTCAGAGAGAATCAGAAATAGAAGTGTCTTTCTCTATTCTAACCAGCCGGTAGTCAGGCTTATGGATCACTATTTTTGCAAATACAAGAGCTTTATTGACTTTCTTTGCTGTTTAGCAGAGATAGCCGATGAATATCGGCTCGTTGTGCCATGCAAAGAGGTAACTGACTCAACTGCCATATCAGGAATGTATCCCATCCATTTTCGCAGGAGACCCATTGAAGTAATTGGTTATGATCGGGAAATATTCGCACCTCTCATATCTCTAATTAACGCAATAAAGATTCGAAGCATTGTTGTTTCTGCAGCAGAAAACGGCAATGTTATCTTTTGCGGCCCCGGTCCGAATTCATTTCTGGTCTATCTTTCTTATATTCTCCCCAAATCCGTACGTTATGGTTTCATTATCCGGGGGGATACGTTGAAAACGGTCCGCTCCATCTACAGAGGTTCGTGGCGCTTATATGCCTCGACTGCCCTCGTGCGATTTTTCATGAGAAGGATTTCTAATCTGCTGAATGCTTCAAGGGCGATAGCTTTCCTCATAGGTGCCCACCTAAAGGAAAATTATACAGGCCCTCCCCAAAGCTTGACAGAAATTTCACCGCTGGTTGATGAAAGGTTTGTGCGCAATTCAGTGCGGCCCTTTATTCCCGAAAAAACGCCTTTGAAGTTCCTCTATGTAGGCCGATTCTCCCCGGAAAAAAATGTGATCGAGTTGATTCGAGCATTTGAATTGGCTGCCATTCCGGAACGGAAATGGCATTTGACAATTGTTGGAACAGGGCCACTCGAAGCCGAGGTCCGAACAAAGGGTTTAAAACTAAATGCTCAATTAAGTTTTGCAGGGCATGTCGCAGATGAAGACGAGATGAAGGCGCTTTATGACAGTCATCACATATTGTGCCTGTCGTCGCTGACGGAAGGAACGCCGGGTTCTGTGATTGAGGCATTTGCCAGGGGAATGCCGGTACTGGCGACAGCTGTCGGGAGTTTGCCGCACCATTTTGCTGAAGAGATCAAGTTCATTGAAGGCTATAGTGCGGAGAAAATCTTTGAGGGCATGGAATGGTGTGACAAACATCGAAAGGAAATGTCAGAAATGGGTCGAAAGGGTAGGCGGAAGGTTTCAAAATTTCTGCTTAAACATAATGCATTGGCTGTCCATGCACGGATCAGGGAACTCTCAGAAAGCGGCCGAGCAAATTGAACCCCCTTGTGTATAAGAGGTCCCGTATCGTCCTGTTCAAATTGCGGGTTCTTTTTGAATGGCCCTTCTTTCGTTTGAAACAGAACCGGGTTCCATTGTCCTGCCGCGTTGGGACCAATGTGACGCTTTATGGGAGCGACATAGGGCGTTACTGTTATATCGGTCCCGGCTGTATTCTAAACAATGTCGACATGGGAAACTACTGCTCATTGGCGCCTCATGTGCAGATCGGCGGCATGGAGCATGCCTGGTGGTGGGGGAGCACATCGCCGTTTTTGAGCAACAGGCATATCGATAATCTCAAAACGAGAATAGGTGCGGATGTATGGATCGGTGCAAACGCCGTGGTGAGGCAGTCGGTTTCCGTTGAGAGGGGATCTGTGGTAGGTGCCGGTGCTGTCGTTTTAAATGACGTGCCGCCTTACTCTATTGTCGTCGGTCAACCGGCACGGGTGTTGAAAAGGCGATTCTCTGATGAAATCATTGAGCAGCTGGAGAATAGCCGGTTCTGGGAATTGGAACCGAAGGAAGCGAAAAGAAAGCTCGATGATATTTCCTTCCCCTCGAAACCGGAATGGCTCATGGGGATGCAAATCGCGGAAAAATGAGAACGCTTTTTTGGCTTTCGATCTGGACAACGGCATATACATGGTTCGGCTATTTTCTGCTTTTGAGGCTTTTTAAAGGCACAAAATACCAAGAGACAATTTCGCCTGCCTATGTCCAGGATGTGACCCTCGTTATTGCGGCTTTTAATGAGGAGAAAGTCATCCAAACAAAATTGGATAATCTCCTGGGTCAAACATACGGGAAAAGCCGATTCGATATTCTTGTGGCTTCTGACGGTTCAACCGACAGGACAGATGAGATTGTTGAAGCAGCCAGTAAGGAAGATGACCGTATAAGTTTATTTAAAGCAGAAGGCCTGGGGAAAAGCGCAACCCAGAATGCTGCAATTCCTGTGGCAAAAGGCGATATCATTGTGCTTACGGATGCGGAGACCCGCTTTGCGCCTGATGCAATGAAAAACCTTGTTCGCCGTTTTTCAGATCCGGGTGTCGGGTGTGTGTCGGGTCGTCTGGTGCCGGGTTCGATAGAAGGATCGGTGGCAGAAAGCCAAGGCCTTTACTGGCGGTTTGAGATGGCGCTACGGAGAATGGAGAGCGCCATCGGCCTTCTGCACACCGCAACCGGGGGGATCATGGCATTTAGAAAGGAGCTGTTTCGGCCTTTTGATCCCAAATATGGCGATGACTGTATGATACCGCTTGATATCGCCGAAAAGGGCTACCGCATCGTCCACGAAGACAAAGCCCTTGCATATGATTCATTTCCTTCATCCATTGGTGGAGAGCTTCGAGCCAGAACCCGCATGACTTTGCGTAACCTCACTTGCACGCTGAGCAAACATCGTCTTCTGAACCCATTTAAACACCCCGGACTGTGTTGGGCCATGGTTTCTCACAAATTACTTCGGTGGCTAACCCCTTTTTTTCTTTTAATCGCATTCATTTCAAATGTTATCCTGTTCAATGAAGGTTCGTTATACTTCTTTACCGGATTTGCCCAGTTGGCCTTCTATTTCTTTGGACTTGTGGGGCTTTTTGGTGAAATGCTCAAGCTGAAAATTCCTATCGCTTCACAGATCTTCAGCTTTCTTTTGGCAAATGCCGGCTTCTTGATGGGTGTGTTAAAAGCTGTTTGTGGCAGGCACATCACAGCCTACCGGAACGCCAAACCCTGCCATGGCAGTTGAATTCAAAGCAAATTTTGCAGTTCTGCTTTCACATGAACTGCTGCTTGTCATTTTAACAAGAATGGTGGAAACGCCCTTTAAACGCAGCGATCGATGAATTCTCAGTTCACAGCAGAAGAATCACGCATTAAACGTATATATTCAACCAGAGACACCTCAAACAAACCGGCACTGTATGCCTGGCACAGGGAAGAGGTCCTTTTAAACGCCTACCGATTGAGATCAGTGGCAGCTGCGCTTTTATCCGGAAACCACATGAAAGACATGGCCGGGATAACTGCGTTGGACGTGGGGTGCGGCTCGGGAGGCTGGCTGCGGACGCTTGTGGATTGGGGGGCATCACCAGAAAACCTTCACGGTATCGATCTACTGGGAGATCGGATCGAGAAGGCGAAGATCTCTGCTCCAGGGATTGATTTCCGGATTGCGAGTGGGTTCGAACTCCCTTATGCAGAGCAAACCATGGCCCTTGTTTCCGCCCACACCGTCTTTTCTTCAATTCTGGACGGATCAGCACGAAAGACCCTCGCCCGGGAAATGGCAAGGGTTCTGATTCCAACAGGCGCTGTATTCATTTACGATTACCGGGTCAGCCATCCCCGTAACAAAGACACAACCGGCATTCGAAGGCCCGAAATTCAAAGGCTGTTTCCCGGATTCTTCCTTCAGATCCGTTCCCTCACGTTGGCCCCACCCGTTGCCAGACGAATTGCCCCTGTTTCTCCCTTGTTGGCCCACTTTCTGGAGAAAGTTTTTCCTTTTCTGAGAACCCATGCCATTTATTTCTTGAAGTGGGCTTAGATTGAATGGGAAAGTCGAGAGAGGATCTGCTGTGAGAATTCCCTTTGCAAAAATTGATTGCGGTGGAAACGAGGCGCGGTATCTTGCAGAAGTCCTGAAAGGCGGGTGGCTCACCACTGCCAGTAAGACGCAAGCCTTTGAGGCGCTTTTCGGCAGGCGGGTTGGCGCTGATTTTTCATGCGCGGTGAATTCCGGTACAGCTGCTCTTCATCTGGCACTGGAAGCGGTCGGAATTGGGCCGGGAGATGAGGTCCTTGTTCCCACCATGACGTTTACGGCAACCGCCGAAGTGGTTCGATATCTGGGAGCGGACCCCGTGTTTGTGGATTGCGATCTTGGGACAAATTGTGTCTCGGGTGAATTGATGGCGGAAAAGATGTCAGCCCGGAGATCAGGAGTCAGAGATCGGAAGTCGGCCAAACGCGTTAAAGCGGTTATCCCCGTTCATTATGGCGGTCAGGCTTGTGAGATGGATGGGATTCTGGATTTTGCCGAGAATTTTGGTTTGAAGGTTGTTGAAGATGCGGCACATGCATTTCCAGCGTATTGTCGCATGCAAAACGGAAAAAGAGGAGGACCCGAAAAACGAAAATCCATCGGTTCGATTGGAGACGCAACCTGTTTCAGTTTCTACGCCAATAAGACGATTACAACCGGTGAAGGAGGAATGTTGACAACCAATGATCCCGAGATTGCGGAGCGGGTTAAGACAATGCGGCTGCATGGGATTGATCGGGATATTTGGAGCCGATATATGGATGATAGGCCCAACTGGGAGTATGATGTGGTGGCACCGGGATTTAAGTATAACATGCCGGATGTGGCTGCGGCCATAGGTTTGGCGCAATTGGAGCGAGCCGATTTTTTCAGGGAGGAACGTGAGCGTTGTGCACGATGCTACCTCGAAAGCCTGGCGGATATCGAATGTATTGATCTGCCCAGGGTTGGAGTGCCCATGAAAGACCACGCGTGGCATCTTTTTGTTATTGTATTAAACGATGTATCGCCGGTTTCCAGAAATAGGTTCATCGATTTGTTGAGCGAAAAAGGGATTGGAACGTCAGTCCATTACAAGCCGCTGCATAGAATGACCTACTACCGCAAACGGTACGGTCTCAAGCCTGGCGATTTCCCTAATGCGGAGTACATCTGGCGAGGCTGTGTCAGTCTTCCCATTTATCCATCTCTGAGCGATCTGGATCTGGAATACATTGTTCATAACATAAAAAGAATTTTGAAATAGTTCCTTCTGTGGAAATTTTCACTACCTTTTTTGTCCTTCATATCATAAACCAGGAATTCAATAAATTTGTAAAGTGATGTTGATGGGTAAGCGTTTGTTTGATCTGATTTTCTGTCTGATAGCGTTGGCTGTACTGTTTCCGATATTTGCCGTTCTCTGTCTTCTGATTCGAAGAGATGGTGGTCCCGGTTTTTTTTGGCAGGAACGTGTTGGCAAAAACGGGCGTTTGTTCAATTTGTACAAATTCCGAAGCATGGTTGTAAATGCCGACAGATTGGGGCCACAGGTTACGGCGCAGCACGATCCGCGCATTACCAGAATCGGAAGTATTTTGAGGAAAACAAAACTGGATGAATTGCCTCAGTTTCTAAATGTCTTTAAAGGAGATATGAGTCTTGTAGGGCCACGGCCGGAAGTCTTACATTACGTAAACAAATGGTCCATTGAAGACCGAAAGATTGTCCTTTCAGTCAGGCCGGGAATGACGGATTACGCCACCCTTTGTTATTCCAATGAGCAGGCTGTCCTGGCAAAGGCGGCGGATGTGGAAGAAGCTTATTTGGAGTCAATAATGCCCCATAAACTCAAAATGTACCATCGGTATGTTAGAAAACAGAGTTTCTTCTTGGACATCCGTATCATTTTGGCTACCTTGTCAAAAATCCTGGGTGTAGCACGGATGGTTAGAGTGCTCGAGGAAAGACGTTGTGACGATCCGATCTTTAATAAGGAGCTTTCATAAGCGATAAGGCATGTACCGCGTTCTCAAAACCCGCAATTTTTTCGTAATGGGAGCTATTGATATAATTCTGATCGGTTTTTCCCTTTTCATTGCCTATTATTTGCGCTTTGATGGCTCCATACCCTCGGGCGAAATGGAAGACTGTATAAGACTTATTTACTGGGTGGTTCCGTTGAAATTTTTCTTTTTCTTTCTTTTTGGTCTTTACAGGGGCATGTGGCGCTACACGGGGATCGAGGACCTGAAAAATCTAATGAAAGCATGTCTGGTCAGTTCCGGTGCTATTGTTGGGATTTTGGTGCTGACGGTTCGGTTTCAAGGGTTTCCCCGTAGTGTTTTTCCTATGGATTTCGTCTTTACCTTTTTTCTTGCCGGGGCTGTGCGCGTGAGTATTCGGATCTATTACAGCAGGTGGGATATCAGGAAAAACAAGGACAAAAGAGGAAATGCTCCACAAAAGCGGATGCTGATTGTAGGGGCCGGCAGCGCGGGAGAAAAGGTCCTTCGCGAGATGAAGGAGAACAGGTGGTCCAATTATGTGCCGGTTGGGTTTGTAGATGATGCCCCTTCTAAAAGGGGGAGAGCGGTTCATGATGTGCCGGTCCTGGGAAGTTTGAAAGAAATCGCGAATTTTGTAGAAAAAAAGAAAGCGCAGGAGATCGTCATTGCAATTCCTTCCGCCAGCGGTTCCCAAATGCGGGAGATTGTCAAGCATTGTGAAAAAACCGGTGTTCCCTACAAGACCATACCCGGCATCGGGGAATTGATTGACGGCCGGGTGAGTATCAAGGCGCTCAGGGATGTGAGATATCAGGATCTTTTGGGCAGATCTTCTGCGGACTTGGATGTGGAAGCCGTCGGCGGATACCTGACGAACCGGGTGGTCCTGGTAAGTGGAGCAGGGGGTTCCATCGGCAGGGAGCTGTGCCGTCAGATCATCAAGTTTGATCCGGCCGGTCTGGTGATGCTGGATGTGTCTGAGCCAATGCTGTATGCCATTCAGATGGAGCTTAAACACCGTTCCGGCTATCAGCGATACCACGCCGTGCTGGGGAATACAACAGATGCAGCGCTCGTAAACCGGATGATGCGCCATTATGAGCCCCAAGTGGTGTTTCATGCGGCAGCCTACAAGCATGTGCCCATGCTGGAGCGAAACCCCTGGCAGGCGGTGAACAACAATATCCGCGGTTGCCAGGTGTTGTTGGAGAGTGCCTTGGAACAGGGTGTGGAGCGGTTTGTGCTGGTCTCCACGGACAAAGCGGTGCGTCCCACCAATGTGATGGGGGCCAGCAAACGGATTTGTGAACTGCTGGTGCAGCATCACTCCAATAATGGTCGTGGCAACCTTATGGCGGTGCGGTTCGGGAATGTGGCGGGATCGGCTGGTTCGGTGATTCCGCTGTTTCGTCGACAGATAGAGCAGGGAGGGCCGGTGACAGTGACCCATCCGGAGGTTACACGGTTCTTCATGACCATTCCCGAGGCCTGCCAGCTCATTCTGCAAGCGGGGGCGCTGGGAAAAGGGGGGGAAACATTTATTCTGGAAATGGGGACGCCCGTACGGATTGCGGACATGGCGCGGGACCTGATTAAGTTGTCCGGCAAGGAGCCGGATAAGGATATTGAAATCGTCTTTACCGGGCTTCGTCCGGGTGAAAAGCTTAGCGAGGAGCTGATTACCGAGGGGGAAGGGATTGTTTCTACCAAGCACAAGAAGATTATGGTGCTTAAGAGTGTCCATTCCTTTGCGGCCGTAGGGCAGGCAAACCATTCGAACGGGTGGTTGGAGGAGATTAGGGAACTTTACGAACTGGCTGGGAAGCAGGATGGATGCGGCATAAAGGAGAAGATGCGGGAGATTATACCGGAGTACCGGATCATGGATTCGGAGTGTGTGTTTTGACTCAACA
>JAJDOH010000049.1 GCA_022340265.1 Deltaproteobacteria bacterium
TCATATTTGAATTTCCTTCCGTGATGAAATCACCTTCCGATTTTCCATTGGAGCCCTCCCTTTTTCCATACATAGAAAAGGCTCAACAGTAATACCAGGATGAAGAACGTGATCTGCACCCATCCGGTCCAGCCCAGTTCGGTAAACGCCACGGCCCAGGCGAAAATGAAAACGGCCTCCAAGTCAAAAATGAGAAAGAAAAGGGCGACCCGGAAAAAGGGAACCGGGTAACGGAACCGGGCATTGCCCGTGGGCAGAATGCCGCATTCGTAAGGTGTTGTTTTTTCAGATTGTGGTTTTTTTTCACCCAGCCAGCCGCAGAGGAACAACATCACCGAAACCATTGCCAGGACTAGGACCGTATAGAGCGCCAGACTAAATATTCCAGGTTCCCATGGGGAAAAAAATGAGACTGCGTTTTGTGGCGTCATGGGTGTTCCCCCGATTTCCGGATCTCCGCTTTCAAGATTTTGGAACACCATAATAGAGCGGATTTTCGAGAATTAAAATGGGGTGGTTCATGTATTTCAGTGGTTCATTATAAATATTTCTACCGGAAATCCCTGTTCAAGATAAAGTTCTTTTTGCTTCAAAATTTTGATGTGTTCCGATTCTGTTGTGCTTTGGCGAGCCGGAACGGAAATAGAAACGGATCATTTGTACCGGGGATTTTCTGCTTTGAAAATACATGATCTGCCCTATTTACATATCATTCGAGAAAATATTGTAATGCGATTATTATACTTTCTTATGGCGTAAGTTTGAACCGAATTTGGAGGAGGAACTGAAGTGGATGGTCGTGGGTGGGATCCGCATGAAAACGCGAAGATTCGTGGGGAGATAACCGAGATGGATTCCCCTGGCGTGCAGGATGAATATGTTGAACTGGACGGATATGATGAAAAAACGCAGAAAGAAGCGGAAAAGCGGCTGCAAGAAGTGTTTGAAAAAATTCCCCGTGATATTTCCCTGATTCTTTTCACGAGTCGCGAAAAAAACGCCCCCTTTAACAGCGCGGCCAGGGAAGTCATTCGCCTTGTCCGGCAAATGACTTCCAAAATAAGCCTGTTGGAGTTCGGCTTGGATCATGAAACGGCGCGTAAATGGGACGTCCGTGTGTCCCCCACGCTTCTGTTCAATCCCGAAAAATACCGTATCCGATGGCTGGGTGCGCCCGTGGGCGAAGAAACAAAGACCTTCGTCGAGGCGTTGATGATGATGGGATACGGTCAGGTGAATATGGGGGAGCAGGCGGGAAAAATCCTGGAAGAGATCGATTCACCCCGTCACATCAAGGTATTTGTGAGTCCTTCATGCCCCTATTGTCCACAGCAGGTGGTCAATGCGCTCAAGGCCGCCATCATGAAGCCGGAAATAGTGTCTCTTGAAATCGTCGATATTCAGGCAAATCCGAAACTGGCGGAGGAGTATTCGGCGCAAAGCGTACCGCAGACCTTTGCCAACGAAGTGTTGGTGGCCCAAGGGGCGCAAACCGAAGAGTTGTTCATGAGTTCCGTCCTTCGTCTGGAGCAGCAATATATCTTTATTCCCGATGACGATGCGCCCCTGATCGAAACGGATCTGGTAATCGTGGGTGGGGGACCGGCCGGTCTTACGGCGGGCATATACGCTCAAAGGAGCGGTCTTAAATCCGCCATTGTGGAAAAGGATGCGCTGGGAGGGCAGATTGCCACAACGCCCATCGTTGAAAACTATCCGGGCATCGCCCAGGCGGGCGGCAAGGTGCTGGTGGAACTCATGGTGAGCCATGCCCTGGAGTATGCCCGAATCTTTCAAGGGGAGGAAGTGGTGGATATTGCAACCGGGGATTCCATCGTGGTGACAACCAGCCGAAGGCGGTTTCAAACCCGGGCGGTTCTTCTGGCCACCGGTGCAAAACATCGTCATCTGGATGTCCCCGGAGAGCGTCGCCTCTCGGGCCGAGGGGTCAGCTACTGCAGTACCTGCGACGGTCCGCTGTTTACAGGCAGGAAGGTCGTGATGGTCGGGGGAGGCGACAGTGCGATTACCGAGGCCCTCCATCTCAAGAACATCGGCGTGGACGTGACGCTGGTTCATCGGAGGGAGGTGCTTCGGGCCCAGGAACATCTGGTGGAAAAACTTCAACAAGAACACATCCCGGTTCTGTTCTATACGGTCATTGAAGAAATCGCGGGAAAGGAAGGTGTTACCAGTGTTACGCTGTTAAATCTCAAAACCGGTAAGAAGCGGCACGAAAAGGCGGATGGCGTATTCATCGCCGTGGGCTATGAGCCCAGTGTGGAACTGGCGCGAAAAATCGGCGTGGAAATCACCCCGGAAGGGTATATCAAGCATGACGCCGGGCATCGGACCAATATTCCGGGAATCTATTCGGCAGGGGATGTGGAAGGCGGGTACAAGCAGATTGTGACGGCGGCGGGTCAAGGCGCCGAAGCGGCCCTTGCCATCTTTGAGGATCTGATCCATCCCTATTGGAAGCAATAACAAGTGCCCATCCAATAACATATTTCTATTGCAGGCATCTAATGAAGAGGAGGTAAAGATTATGACAGACTATCTGATTGTTGGAAACGGGGCTGCAGGCACCCATGCAGCGGAAACCATTCGAAAAGAAGATGGGAACGGTCGGATTACCATGGTGACGGACGAGGATCTGCCCTTTTATTATCGTATCCGGCTTAACGAATTGATTTCCGGTGACGTCACGGAAGCGGATCTGTTGGCCAAAAAGAAAGAGTGGTACGGGGATCAGCACATTGATCTTCGGACATCCACGCGTGTTGAGGCCGGAGATGCGAAAAAGAAAACGTTGATCACCGCGGATGGCCAAACCCTCGCCTATGATGAACTCCTTTTGGCCACCGGCAGTCATTCATTTATTCCGCCCATTAAGGGATCTGATAAAAAGGGTGTTTTCTCCCTCAGGTCTGTTCAGGATGCACGTGATATCTCATCGTGGGCGGAAACGGTGGAGACGGTAGTGCTCATTGGGGGGGGACTTCTGGGGCTGGAAACGGGAAACGGGCTCCGGAAATCGGGCAAACAGGTGACGGTGGTGGAATTCTTCCCACGGCTGCTGCCCAGGCAGTTGGATGTGGATGGCGCTGGAAGACTGCAACAGATTATGGAAGAGATGGGTTTTTCCTTTCGGTTGGGAGCCAAGACCCAGGAAATCCGTGGAGCGGATGCGGTAGCGGAGGTTTTGCTGGAAGGAGATGAAAAGTTGCCCGCGGATATGGTGGTGGTCTCCGCGGGTGTCCGTCCCAATATGGAACTGGCCGAACCCCTTGGTTTGAACCATGACAAGGGTATTCAGGTGAATGAGCGTCTCGAGACCAACCAGCCCCATATCTATGCGGCGGGGGACGCGGCCGAATTCCAAGGGATGCCCTACGGCATCTGGCCGGCTGCCATGGAACAGGGAAAAATCGCAGGGACCAACATGGCGGGCGGCGATCTGACCTATGACGGCACCACCATGGCCAATACCTTGAAGGTTGTAGGAGTGGACCTGGCATCGGCCGGAAATATTGACGTTGAAAATGAGCTGGATTCCAGGATTTTGAGCAACGAGAAAGTCTATAAGAAAATCGTGCTGCAAAATGACCGCATCCTTGGGTGTATCATGTTGGGTGATACCAGGGGATTCAATGAGGTGACGAAAGCCATGTCCTATAGAGTGGACGTGTCTGCCGTAAAAGATGAAATCTTTAAAGAGAATTTTGATTTTAAGCGCCTATAGAGAAGAGTTGCTTCCATTCTATAATAAGTGTTCATGATCCAAGCAGGCACTTTTCCGAGCTATTTTTCTCAGGATAGTACCGTGCCTCGATGAGGTTTTCTTCAGGGTCTCGAAAATATATGGAAGTCCCACTTCCGTGCGCGCCCCAGCGTGGAACGGGGCCTTCCTCTATGGTGATATGCTGAGCCTTCAGTCGCCCGAACAGGTCCTCCCACTTCTCTTTGTCAAGAGAAATGCAGAAATGGTTCAAATGCGTCCGGCCCTCTTTTGTGGCAGAGCCCTTTTGCCACAGCTTTTTGGGAAACAGGTCGATGATTGTATCGGCATTCAAACGCACGGATGGAAACTGTACGGCAGCGGTGCGGTATTCTTCCAATCGCTCGGGTACCAAAAGAAGGATTCTCGAATAGAAATCCATCATCTTTTCTTCATCTTCCACATTCAAAACGATGTGGTCCATCCGGAGCTTCATATATATCCCTCCTGATTTCGTGTTTCTGGGCTGCATTCACACGGTGGGGATGGCAATATCTTGTGGACGGGCCGCACCCGATAGCCGAAATACTTCTAACACTCAAAAGATCTTCCGTCCCATCCGGCGCGGCTCTTGGCGTTTGCTCAAAGAGCGTGTTGATCGGTTTTCCGGCTACTTTTTGACCATTTCCTTGCCGCAACATTTAAGCGGGGCGTTGCACGCACCTTCCTGATCCGTGGCACAACTGCAATTTTTGGAAACATTCATTTCAAGACCGCAACTTTCACATACCACCGTATCTCCCTGTTTCAAATCCGCACAATCAGCCATTTTTTCATTCTCCTTTCAATTTTTGAATTTAAGGACACATCTTTTTCTTTTACCATCGGCTTCCCGGGCAGGCCCACGTCTGCTCACCGAACTCTTTCCGGCACTTGAGCAAATACTGGTCGTGTTTCTTTTTCAATTGTGTTTCAAGATCGGTCAGTTCGCCTGAAATTTTTCCGATTTTCTTTTCGTCGATTTGCGGTTGATGCCACAGCATCTCCAGCGCCATTTGTTTGGTCACCACTTGTTGCCTCAGTTCCAATGTGTCTTTGAGATAGGCGCCCCAAACCTTTTCGAATTGTTTGCGCTGTTCCGGCGTCATGTTTCTCCAACCGCTCATCATGCCGTTATCGAAACGCCAGCCGTAATGGTACATCTGCCAATCGCGATCTATCATGTGGCCCTGGTATCCCGAACCCGGTTTCGCCCATGGGCAATATTTGGAACCGGAGTCTTCTGCGAAACACCCGACGGCCGAAAGCGTCACGACCAGAACAATCGTCAATATCAGATTCGTTCTTTTCATGTTGTCCTCCTTTCATGTTCTCTTCTTCGTGATCGGGCCGTCTCAGTCCGTTTTGAGTTTTGAAGCGATGAACGCCACAAGTCGACCCTGGGCGGTGGCGATTTCCAGATCCTCCGGGGCGGGCTGTAATTGGTTTTGGGAACCCGCCAGGGTGGAAGCCCCGTAAGGGGTGCCGCCGCGGCCTTCCGTGTGCAGCATACCGGGGGTGGAGTAGGGGACCCCCACGATGAGCATGCCCAGGTGGAGCAGGGGGGCCATGAAGGTTAGGGCCGTGGTCTCCTGCCCGCCGTGTGTCGTGGCCGTCGAGACAAAAATGCCGGCCGGTTTACCTTCCAGGGTGCCTTCAAGCCAGAGTTGGGCCGTAGAGTCGATGAGCCGTTTCATCTGCGCGGCCATGTTTCCATAACGGGTGGGGGTTCCGAACAAAATCCCGTCGGCCGTCCGCAAATCGTCCAGGGAGCATACCGGAATTTTTTCCTGATCCTCCCACACCGGACGGGCGTGCTCGCTTTCGCGGATGTGCGCCATATTTTCCGGAAATTCCTCAACCCGCCTGAGCAGCGCTTCCGCATTCGCCACGGACTGAACCCCTTTTTCCACGGCCCGGGCCATTTGGAAAACATGGCCGTACATGGAGTAATAGACAATTAGAATTTTCATGAGCTGACCTCCTGATCAAAAGTATTTTCATTATCCAGTTTGATATTCTTCGAAAAAGGCATCGGAACGCAATGGGGTGGTTTGTGTATTTGCCGCAAAACAGAAAAGTACCTGCAAGCTACATCATGGGTTTGATAAAAATAGGGTATGAACCCCATTTTCGTCATGGTTTGCCGGGAGTAAGGTGTTAGGCTAATCATTCAGCTCGAATTGGAATTGGTCGAGCCATAATGTCTGAAAACCTCTTTTTCAATGCTGCAAGGAGAAACCATGGGCGTGTTCAAAGTCCTGCTCTATGTACTTTTTGTGACCTTACCGGTGTGGTTTACGACCTGGTTCGGTGCAAAGGCCGAAGGAATCCTCCATGATGTGGCGATCAATTTTGCCCTTGTGGGTTTCATGATACTGACGTTCCAGTTCTTGCTGGCAGCCCGGGTCAAATGGATCGAAC
>JAJDOH010000073.1 GCA_022340265.1 Deltaproteobacteria bacterium
CCGTCACACCAGTGGATGGCACCGGGTTTACAGAGGGCTTCGATTTCCTTGATCCAGGTAAGGAGATTCTGGTTGGAGGTATGCTCCTGGGTAGAGGTCATAGGGTGATTTGCTCCGCTAAATTCCCATGGTTGGTAACCATGTTTTTCGAAGCGGTGCATTTTAGACTGTCTTGGTCCTTTTGAGTACCTTCAAAAGCCATTTCAGGGTAAAAAACAGGAGATATTCCCGGAACGCCCCCCCCGGGCCCCGGAAAAAGTGCCCTGACTTTTGAATGCATCCGGTGAAAGTGGTACATTAGCGCGCTTTTTTACGGGACCGTAGCCACAAGTCCCTGAATCCTTACATCTTTTTACTGGAGCACCCATGACTGCTTACAAGATAGCCCTGCTGGACGGTGACGGAATCGGCCCCGAAATCATGCGTGAGGCTGTTAAAATCCTGAAACTGGTCGAAGCCCGCAATGACGTGAGTTTCGACCTGATTCACACTCCCTTCGGGGCCAGCGCCTGGTTTGAGACAGGCTCCTCCTACCCCGAGGATTCGAAAGCCGTCACCGATGCCGCCGATGCCATACTGAAAGGCCCGATTGGTCTTTCCCATGAAGAATCCAGGAAAATTCCCGTGGATGAGCAGCCCGAGCGGGGGGCGCTTTTGCCCATGCGTCGCCGTTACAACACTTACGCCAACTTCCGCCCGGTGTTCCTGCCCAAGGGTCTGGCCCATTTTTCCCCACTGAAACCGGAAATCATTGGTGAAGGCATCGACATCATGATGATCCGGGAATTGGTGGGAGGTCTGTATTTCGGTCACAAGGAAACCGGTATCAACGAGGACGGCAGACGCTATGTCACCGAAACCCTCGAATATGACGAAGACCAGATCAAACGCATCATGAAAGTGGCCTTTGAAACCGCCATGAAACGCAAGAAAGTGCTGCACAATATCCATAAGTCCAATGTGTTGAAATCCAGCGTGTTATGGAATGAAGTCATGGAAGAGGTCCACGTTGACTACCCGGAAGTGGAAGTGATCAACATCCTGGTGGATGCCGCAGCCACCTATTTGTGCCTGAAACCCACCATGTTTGACACCATGGTCATGGAGAACATGTTCGGCGACATTCTCTCCGACCAGGGCGGTGGTATTCTCGGCTCTCTGGGCCTGATGCCTTCTGCCTGTGTAGGCGACCAGAAGGCCTACTACGAACCGTCACACGGTTCTGCCCCCGACATCGCTGGCAAGAATGTAGCCAACCCCTATTCCATGATTGGTTCTGTGGCGATGATGTTGGAGATGAGTTTCGGTATGGAAGCAGAGTCGAAGAATTTATGGCATGCCATGCAGAGTGTATTTGCTGATGGGTTCAGCACGCCTGATTTGTCGAAGGAAGGTTCTGGCGTCACCATGATTTCTACCAGTGACTTTGGTGACAAAGTCGCGGATGCCTTCAGTGCTTCATAAAAAATCTGGAGCACTGTAGGAGCGGCTTAAGCCGCGAACGGTTTTTTACCTGCCGATGGGGTATCTTTCGCCTCCCGGCGGGGTTTGTTACCTTCTTTGACTTATTTTCTATCACTTTCTTTGGCGCGAAGAAAGTGAGCAAAGAAACTTGCGCCAGCACGCCTCGCCCTTCGGGTACCTTCGTCACAGGGCTATTTCGACGGGTCCCCCCAAGTATTTAACAAGAGTTCGCCGTCCCGGCTCAGGGCATGAATGCCGAATCTGTCCAGCCCCACTTTTTACAAAATTCTTTTCCCCGTGTCAGATTCTTAAGTCTTCCTTAAGTATTGAAAGCTACATTACCTGTTAGACAAATGTAGTGCTGACCCACTAGCAATTCACCAGTGACAGCTATTGTTGCGGATAGGTTTTCACTGCATAAGGGGACAGAAAAATGGTTTCCACCAGAAGAATTAGTGTTACTAATTTGCTTTTCATCTTTATCTTTTTCTCCAGCTACTTACCTTTAGCCTACGCAGGCGGCCCTCTTGGGATCGATCATCGTTTAAATTATGACGACCATGGTATTTGGAACAGAACTGTTCAAAAAGACCTTATCGTGGCCTTGTTTCTCGGTGATTTGACGGGCGGCCTTTGGGAGGGCGGATCTTCCAGACCGGGAAAAACCTACTGGCAGTCTCTGGATGCCATTGTACTTGGTACGGCAACCACGCAAGCCATGAAATACACTTTTACACGGGCACGTCCATCTCAAACAGATGATCCCGGAAAGTGGTTTCAGGGGGGAAGCCATTACAGTTTTCCCAGTGGCGAGGTGGCGGCTGTCTCTGCCGCAATAACGCCTTTCATACTGGAATATGGACACGACAATCCCTGGGTATATGGACTCGAAGTCTTACCCGCCTATGATGCAGCAGCCCGAATGAAAGTCTGGGGACACTGGCAGTCGGATGTCCTGGTTGGTTTTGCTGTTGGCACTCTCTCGGGTTATCTCGCACATAACCGGGAGCAACCCTTCATTTTGAACCTGCTTCCGGATGGCGCCAGTATTGGCTTTCAGAAGTCCTGGTAAATGGCCCTGAAAAAGGGGGGACATCCATGATTCGACTCCTTTCATCCGGCTTTGAAAATCTCAAGTAGGGCGGAAGAGCGAAGCGATATCCGCCATGAAAAATTTTACTTAATCCGGCGGATATCGGTCCTTCGGACCTCTTCCACCCTACAGGCTCCGAAAGATTACAAGAATGTGGACCCGAGCCCCCTGGAGCCAACCGAGGGAATGAGTTTTTCCAGGGGCTCTTTGTTTACTTCAGGGGCCATGCACGGCCTTTTCAGGTCAGTCGAGCCAGGGATGGCCCTTTTAGTTGCAACAGGGGCCGAGCCGTCGGAAAAAATCATGAGCGAGGGAAGCCGCAGGCCTGGCGATTTGGGGAGTGTTTTCTTTGGTTACTTTCTTTGCGCCAAAGAAAGTAACATAAAAAATAGCAACCCCGCCGGGAGGCGAAACATACCCCACCGGCAGGTAAAAAACCGTTCGCGGCTAAAGTCGCTCCTACATTGATACAAATGCATTTAATGTTACGGTCAGTCTGACAATAACGCTTTTATTTCCGGCCACGATCGCTGACCGTTCGAATACATTTCATCCCTGAGTTCGGTAGGCAACCATTTTGTGAATGCCCTCTCAAAGGAAGACCGTTGTTTAACAGTCTCAAACCACCGCTCCACAGCCGGCAGTCTTCCATTCTCCCATAACGGCTCCATGGCCAAAGCCGCCAGGCGGTTCACATAGGGTGTCATGGCCACATCTGCCAGGGTAAAAGTATCACCTACAAGCCAATCGTTTACTGAAAGCACCGTTTCCATCTTGTCCAGATAACTGAGGTACAAACGGATTTTCTCTTTGGCCCCCGGCGCCTTGATACCGTCCTGGATCCATTGCCATTTCAGGGTGCGTGCCGCTTTGCCTTCACTGCCCCCTGCTGCAAGAAATTCCTCGAAACTGCCGGCGCCATTGCGCAGGATGGTGTGCCGATGGGACACCACGTAGGTAATGGCGGAACAAGCGGGATGCAGTTCCTCATCCACGGCTTTGGTCCAGAGCCTGACTTTGGCTTTGCTTTGCGCCGATGCCGGCATGAGGGAATTGTCCGGATAACGGTCTTCCAGGTATTCACAGATCACCGTTGATTCCGGTAACACCAGGTCGCCGTCAATCAGTAATGGCACCACCCCTTTGGGGTTGAGTGCCAGGTAACCCTCGTTGAACTGCTCACCCTTGAGAATATCCACATATTGTCCTTCCCAGGACAGCTGTTTTTCTTCCAGGGCAAAGCGCACCTTGGCGGCGCAGGTAGAGGAGCCGTGATGATAGAGAGTGAGCATACTTATCCCGCTTTTTTCTGCCTCTGTTTGGCCATCTGGCGGTATTCAGTCAGGTTACCCAGATTAACGATGGGATCGTCATATACAGGATCCTCCAGGGCGGTATTGAAGTCATGGAATTCTGGATGATCCTGCTTCCAGATGCACTG
>JAJDOH010000182.1 GCA_022340265.1 Deltaproteobacteria bacterium
GCGCAGGACTGCGCCGTATTTTGGCTCGTATACAAGGCACATCCACCGGTGCATATTAGTATATGTGCCTGTGGGTGTAACGCAGTAGACGGGCCAAAAGACAAGCAAGATTGTGTAAGGAATTCTTGCCGAGGCCCTTAGTTTGGGAAACGCTAATATATGGGATTTTAGGAAGACGAATGTTTTCTTGAGACCCACTTTTCCGGTTAAAGGCGGCTACGGCAGCTGATGTTCTGCATCAATGAAGCATCGTTGGTTTCTGAAAATGATGTAATTCAGGTCTAAACGGATTATTGGAAAAATTGAGAAAGGGGGTGTTTGTTATGAAAGTTCATATTAAGACGATTGTTTGCACCACGGATTTTTCGGATTTTTCAAATCGCGCCATCCCTTTTGGTGTCGCTTTGGCCAAAGAGTTCGGCGCAAAATTATATTTATGCCATGTGATCGATTTGTCTTCGGTTGCCATGTATGGCGAGGGATTTTCAGATCCGCTGATGCTGGAATCCAAAATTACGGATTATGCGCATGAGCATCTGAATGATTTGATCGGGGATACGGATATTGAATGGGAATCCCTGACATCGGTCGGGCACACGGCGGATGAAATTGCCATCATTGCCAAAGAAAAAGGTGCGGATCTGGTGGTATCCGCCACCCATGGCCGTTCCGGGCTGAAGCGATTGATCCTGGGATCCGTGACAGAGCGCTTGATGCGGACACTCCCGTGTCCCATGTATATCGTACGCGCTTTGGAAAGGGAACCGGCAGCGCCTGTGATGGCTGAGATGAAACTCAGGCGGATCCTGGTGGGATGCGATTTTTCCGCCGATTCGGACCTGGCTGTTCAATATGGGATCAGTCTGGCCCAGGAGTTCCAGACTGAATTGTATTTGGCCCATGTACTTGAACCCTCTGTTTACAAGGATATGTTGGCATATTCAGCGGGTAAGGCCGATATGGCTCGGAAAGGGCTTCGGGAAGAGTTGACCCAGAAACTGGACGATATGTTGACGGAAGAGGCAAAACAATGGTGTACACCGAAAACAGTGCTTCTGGCAGGGCAGCCATCAGATGAGCTTACGAAATATGCCCTGGTCAATGAGGTGGACCTGATTGTTTTGGGTATCAGAGGCCACAGCGTGATGGAATCACTGCTGGTTGGTTCGACGACGGACCGGGTTGTTCGACAGGCACCCTGCGCGGTCTTATCCGTAAGACCTAAAGCTTAAAAATCTGAACATTTCAAAAAAGAAAAGGGGGGTTGAGCAAAAAGCATGCTCAACCCCCGTTCTTAATTTAGTTTATCGGTTTAAAAACGTTCCAGCCGCTTTTACTGCATAGGCGTAAATTCAACACGCCTGTTAAGGGCTCGTCCTTCCGCCGTGTCATTGGTGGCGACGGGACGTGAAAAGCCGAATCCCCTTGCCGTCAATCTACTCTTATCCACGCCTTTCATGACCAGGTATTTCAGGACAGCATTTGCACGACGCATGGAAAGGGCCATGTTGTATTTTGCGGTACCGATATTGTCGGTATTTCCCTGGACTTCCACTTGGAGACCGGGGTTCATCTCAAACACCCTGGCGACTTCATCCAGTTCCCCGTAAAATTCGGGTTTGATGTTGGATTTGTCAAAGTCAAATAGCACGTCGCCAATTACCCAGCATCCGAATTGGTTGACCTTGGCGCCTTTGGGCGTTCCCGGGCATTTGTCAAACTCAGCGCACACGGTGTCGCCGTCATCATCCACGCAAACCACTTCCGCAACAGGCGGTGCTTTTGCCAGGAAAACATTCGTTACGAAATCGGCCATGCCCTGACTGGAGGCGACGTCATCGCCTTTCACCATGAATCCGCATCCACCGATTTCCGCAATCTGAGAAAGGAAATTGGCGCTTTCCTTATCGTCACCGATCAATACGGGGTAGATGCAAATCCTGTCGCCATACTGGCTTTTGAGATTCATGGCGGATTTTTTCACCGCATCATAATTCATGACCTCTTCGTTGGCATCCGTAAAGACGACAATAGCGATATTGCCCTGGGCGGAAGACAAATCCTGGCCAGCCGCGTCCAATGCCAGGTTCAAAGGGCTTTCACCATTGCTGAACCCGGTCTTGTTGAGTCCATCGTCCATTGCAGCTGCGGAAAAGGGGGCCGGACCCCAAATCAGTTCCGTCATCACCGAACTCATATTTTCCTTCTTACCAAAAAGCCTGAGTGAGCCTGTAATGTCCGCGTTGGGAACGGTGTGGCCAAAGGCACTGGCCAGATCCCTGGCGATGTCGAGTTTTTGCATCCCTTTGTACATTTCGCCCATGGATCCGGACTTATCGACGATGACTTGGACATTATTGGCTTTGAGTACATAATCACCGCTTGTCAACATGGGGTTTAGGTCAACGGCATTAAATGGTGTCAACGGCTTTGTCATGGCACAGGAGGCCAGCATCAAGCCCAGCGCTACAAACAAGATAACCTTCCAAAAACTGATTTTTTTCATCATTCCTTCCTCCTTTAAAATTTTTAGGCAAAAAGCCTTTTTTTTGGGTTTTGACCGCCTGCTTTAATGGCAGTACAATGAAACCCACTCTTCATTTTACCTTAGAAAATATCATCTCCCTTCAAAAAGCCCTTCAAAAAGCTTTATCCGTGAGGAATGCCATCATTTTGGACGATTTCAAAGAGGCATAGCCCTCGTTAACTCCAAGAAAACCATACATGCCCTATTTTGCTCTATTATCCTGTCATAGGTCAATATCTTTTTGTTATTTAGAGAAAAAAGTTTTATGAGCTATAATTAGTGCCGTTTCCACTGGCTATGGGTAACGTTCAAAAAAATATCACTTTTAAAACGATTCTAAAGTAGATGATGAGGAAAAAGATATGGGGTCTATCATGTATTTGCCGTTGGATTGCACCTTAACTTGAGTTGGGAAAGCTTCTAAGCCCCCCTGTTCATCTGTTTGCAATGTGTCTCTCTGGAAAAACAAATAAGGATGCCGGAAAGGAGGGACCATGCCACCATCAACATGAAAGCGGATCGATAGGCGCCCAAGTCATAAATCCGAACGCCGGATTCAATGACCCCGTTCCAGTGCTGATCCAGGAGCCAACCCATGGCGGGTTGAAGGGTCATGGGGCCGATCATGACACCCATGTTGGTCACGCCGGATACGGTTCCTGAAAGAGATGGGGGAACCGATTCCTTGGCAAAGGCGAAGCTCAGAACCATGACACCCGATGTGGCACCGACAATGAGAATGAGCAGTGTCAGAAGCCAGAGGGGAAGGTTCCGCACAAAGAGAATCAGGTACCAGCAGGTGCTGGCCGTAAAAGCGCCCACTATGTAAATGGGTTTTCTGCGGCCCATGCGGTCTGAAACGGCTCCGGCGACCGGACCGCCAAGTCCCCAGGCGATGAGCAGAAGGGATGTCAAGGCAGCGCTTTTTGCAGGGGCGAGACCGTAATGGGTGGTCAGAAAGGGAATGCCCCATAATCCGGCGAAGGCCAGTATCGATCCGGCAATGCCGCTGGGTGCAATGGCAACAATCCAGGTATTTCCATAGGTGAAAACTTTCAGAAGACCGGATAGCAGGGATGAAAGGGAATGGTCGGTCTCGGATCCGGGGGCAATAAAACCATTATAGCCTTTTTCGGTGGGGTCATCCCGAACCACAATCCACAAGGATACGGCGATGGCCACGGAGACGGCCGCTGACGCCATCATAACGGGCCGCCAGGTAAAATGATCAATCAGCATGCGCAACGGTACGCCGGCGGATACGGCTCCCAGCAGTCCGCAGCAGAGCGCCAAGCCGCTGGTCATGGCGAAGCGATGCGGCGGAAACCAGTGCATCGAAAGCTTCAGAAGGGCGACCCAGGCGACCCCCACGGAGGCACCGATAAGAAGCCTGCCCATATTGGCAAGGAGGAGGTTGGGCGCTGCCGCGAAAAGAAAGGCGCCCAGGGCTGCCACGGATGCGCCGGCGGTCAACAGTTTTCTGGGACCCCATGCATCGGCCAGAATCCCGGTGGGGATCTGAATGGCCACATAACTGTAGAAATAATAAGCGGAAAGGTTGCCCAGAGCCGCGGCCCCCATTTGAAAGTCGGCCATCAGATAATCGGTCATGACCGCGGGTGCCACCCGCTGAAAAAATCCACTTAGATAAAAGGCGGCACCCAGTCCCCAGACAATCCATGACAAATAGCCCGGGGGGTGTTCTCCTTCCGCGATGTCCAGGTGATGGGGTTCTTTTTCGACCTTAGACATTTGAGAGGGCTCGGGCTACTACCGTCGTAATATCCATGACCTCAAGATCCAGTTTCTCTCGTCTCGTTTGGCTTTTAAGCGTCCTCACACATTGCTGGCAGGCGGTGACGACTTTTTCGGCACCTGTTTTTCGGATGTCCTCTATTCTTTTTTTAGACAGACTGCCGGAGAGGGCAGGATCCGTCATTTCCAGGTTGCCGCCGCCGCCGCAGCAGACGCTTCCGGCGCGGTTGTTTTCCATTTCAATCAGTTCAAGGCCCGGAATAGCGCCTAAGATTTTCCTGGGTGCATCGTACTCCCCCCCGTTTCGGCCCAGGTCGCAGGGATCGTGATAGGTGACGGACCAGGGAAGTTCGTTGAAGGAGAGGGCCTTTTTGTCGATAAGCTGTTCAATGAGCTGGGTGGTGTGCAGTAAATTGAAATCATTGGGATAGTGTTCCCGCCACATGCGATAGCAGGAAGGGCATGAAAAAGCGACGTTTTCGGCGCCCAGCGAATGGACTTTCTCGACGTTGTGCGCCACAAATTCGTCCATTTTGTCCTTCGCACCAGCGCCTATCAGCGGAAAACCGCAGCACCATTCGTCTCCCGCCAGAATAGTGAAATCGACGTCGGCCGCGGAAAGTATTTGCACCATGTTTTGAGGAATGGTCTGGGCCATGGGGAAGAATGAGGCAACGCACCCCACAAAGTAAACCAGACCGGCTTTCTGTTTCCGGTACCCGTGATCGGGAAGGTCCACGATGTCTTCGCGCCAGTCTCCCCTCTCTTCGTTGTCTTCTCTGGAAATATTGTGACAGGTCATCAAGGAATCAAGGGCGGGTTTCATGGCGGGCGTGATCCCTTTTTTTTCAAAAATCTCCTGCCGCATGTGGGTAAACACTTCCGTCAGGTCCACTCCGCTGGGGCATGTGACATTACAGGCCCCGCACAAAAGGCACTTATAAAAGATGTCCCGATAGTGGTCGGTGATAGTGGCTTCGTTCCTGCCGTAACGCCGTGCCAGTTGAATTTTTCCCCTGGGCGTATATTTTTCAAGAAAAAGCGCATGATTGACGGGACAGTTGGCCAGGCAGAGACCGCATTTGATGCACTGGTCAAATTCAGAAGCAATAAGACCCATTTCCATATGATTCGTTTCCTTTCATAAATTGAAAGACTATAGAAAGCTGCCCGGATTCAATATATTGTTTGGATCAAAAACCCGTTTGATGCCCCGCATGAGATTCAGTGAGGTTTCACTGAATTCCATGTCCATGAAACGGGACTTGGCAATACCGATGCCGTGTTCGCCCGACAGCGTTCCCCCCATGGAAATGGCCGCTTCGCAAAGCTCTTTAAGCATTGTTTCGATTCTGGCCATTTCTTCCTTGTCGCGAAGATCCGTCATGATCAGGGGGTGAAGATTGCCATCTCCCGCATGGGCGAGGACCGCAATTTTGAGATCATATTTGTGAGTGAGTTCCACCACTTTCCGTATGATTTCCGGAAGTCTTTTGACCGGTACGGTGGCATCCTCAACGATGCAGTTGGGCCGCATGCTGGCAACGGCGCCAAAAGCGGTTCTTCTTGCCTGCCAGAGTTTGTTCGCTTCTTCAGGGGTATGCGCCCGATCCACGGCAATGGCGCCTTTTTCGCGACAGAGTGCTTCGATGCGCTCCCCCTGTTTATTCACTAAGTCCTTGTCCCCGTCCACCTCGATGAGCAACAGCGCCTGGGCCTGCGCATTAAACTGCGCGCCGCCGTAATCGCTGATCACATCCAGCACCGTGCGGTCCATCAATTCAAGGGTGGTCGGCACCATGCCCGCAGCCAGAATGGCGGTGACCGTGGTGGCGGCATCATCCAGATCGGCATAGGCCGCTTGAAGGGTTGTTTTGGCAGGGGGCAACGGTACAAGCCGGACAGTGATTTCCGTAAAAATCCCCAGCGTCCCCTCGGATCCGCACAAGAGCCGTGTCAGGTCATAACCGCTGACGTTTTTGAGGGTCTTGCCACCGGTTTGAATGATTTCGCCGGTCGGGAGCACCACTTCAAGCCCCAGCAGATAGTCCCGGGTCACACCGTATTTGACGCCTCTGGGGCCGCCCGCATTCAAAGAAACATTGCCGCCCATGGTGGATACATTCATACTGGCGGGATCAGGGGGATACAATAGTCCATGCCGGGCGACTTCTTTTTGCAGATCCGCGTTGACCACGCCGGGCTGGACCACGGCGCACATACTTTCCCGGTCGATTTCGAGGATCTTGTTCATGCGGTGAAAGGCCATGATAACACCCCCTTCACGCGCCACCGAGCTGCCGCAGATATTCGTGCCGGCCCCCCGGGGAATGATATTGATGTTATGCTTGTTGGCAATTTTCATGATTTGAGCGATCTGATCAGCGCTTTCAGGTATCAGAACCGCATCCGGCGTAAATTCAGGAAGAAAGCCGTCGTAGGAATAAGTGGCAATGTCTTCCGGTTCATCCAGGTACCATGCACCTTCCAAAACGGCCCGCATGGCGGCGGCGGCAGTCTGTGAAATCATCTGAAGGACTCCTCTCTTTCACCTTGCTTTTTAACTATTTCATGCCTCTTAAGGATGGCCCTATCCTATCATTTTTTTAGATGGTTTGGTCAATGGCGTTTTTAGGCATTTTATCCCACCCGAAGATGAATGCCCGACGGCAGAGATTCGCCGAATATCTGGGTTTCCTCTTGTTGCGCCAGGGGCACCACTTCTCTCAGGACACAAATGTGAGGGGTGGCCCATTCGTAGGGGCTCAGCCAGTCGATAATTTCTTGAATGACCTCGGGGTCCAGATCCCGTTTGCGGTCTCCGGTGAGTCGGGCCATCTGGGCGAGAGCCATTCCCACCGGTTGCGGTTTCTTCCAGTCTTGAGAGAGAATGGTTTTAATCCAGGACGTCACCAGCCCTGCCGAAAGGACCCGGTCGATGGGGCCGTAAAGGGGTTCCCGTGCACCGATTCTGGAAAGGGACCACCAGTGTTGGGTCCTGGATTTTTTGGGGTGCAGACTTTTTAGCAGTTGTTTTCCCCTGGCAGCCTTGTCGTCCTGGGAAAGTCGTTCCAGATTGGCCAGGGTCATCCACAATTCCATTTCTTCCTGCGGGGCAAGATTGGGTTTTTTGCCGCCTTTTCCGGTTTTTATCAGGGATGAAATTTTTAAAAACACCTGGCGCTGCTGGCTTGCCGAAAGGCCACCTGCAATTCTTCGCCACAGAACCCACCATTCTGATCGAGCCTGTACGTTTTTGGCATGAAACGGCCCGTCATGGAAAGATTTCCATAATGTTTCGATGCGATGTTCGTCCAGAGCGTCACCAAATCCGGGTCTGAGGCAGAACCCGGTCAGATTGAGCCAGCGGCTTTCGTGTTCGATGCCCCGTCTTCGGGATGCGCTAAGGGTTATGAGTTCATCGACCATTCGACGAATGAATTCGAGGGGCCATTTTTCTTTGGGTGTTTCAACCGTTCCTGCAATCTCTTTTACAAGACTCGGTGGCTGGATCTTCGGCGTTTTGCCCGAAAAGGTATCTTTAATTTGATCGATGGCCTCCTTTACAAGCGATTCCTCCAATACCTCCCGGTCCGACACGTCCACGGGCTGTTCCATGGTGCGCAACTGAAACTGAAAACGCCAGCGGTGGGGTGTTTTCAAAGACTGGCACCAAATTGCCAACGTGCCCATTTCCGTATAATGGGCTTCCACTTTTACGGGAATGGAGATGCCCTCTTTGGCTTTCTTTCCAAATTTGATCACCGTTTGCAGGGGTGGCAGGGTCGTCAAAGTTTCGTCCACGGAAATGACATCGCCCACCGCATCTCCCGAACGATAACTGGAACTGTACAGGTGGAACCGGACCGGCTGGTTGGCCAGAACGAAAAAATGTTTGTCCTGAAGTTCGTTTTGGGTGCCCTCGGGCATGCCCCGCTCGACCAGGCAGATGGCCATTTCAGGTTCATGGGGAGTGGTTTTTTCAATTGAGGGCGTTTCTGGAGCTAGCTGAACGCCCAAGTAATAGCCCCGGGCGCTGCCGCTGTCCACCTGAACGCCATATCCCTTTCGAACCCGCCCGTAATAGGAGGCGCCCAGGGCCACCGCGATATCCAGATCAGGATTGCTCAAAACCCTGGGGGGTGATTCTTCGTTGCCATGAAACCGCGTGGAAACAGCAGCGCCAATGCGTTCTTGAAGAATGGCGGGTTTAAGGGCCGCACCGTTGAACATGATGAGATCCGGTTCAATGCTGTCCCGCCCAAGGGTGTTATGGATGTCTTCCCGGTGCTGCTCCAGAAAACGGATTAAATGTCGTGTGATGCCCGGATCCTGGGCATAGGGAAGTCCGAATTCGGTCATGCCCTGTCGCGGTTGTTGCGTCAGTGGTTCCTCAGGGGAGACCAGGGGAAAGAATCCGTTCACAATAACCTGTTCCACATCCCCGTGATCGAGTTTGCAGGTTTTGGTGTCGGCAATCAGTTTGCGACCTTCTCCGATGAGGGTGATGATCTTTTCATTTTCAATTCCACCCAGAATATCTTCCTTGGCCTGTCGGCATTGGTTGCACAGAGACTGCCAGTGACCCATGGACAGTTTCTTTTTCTGTCCATCCTGAAGTCGGCTTTCCGAGAGATGGGCCAGGGCAAGATCCATGTTGTCACCGCCCAGTATCAGGTGGTCTCCGACGGCGATTCTTTCAAACACGGGATTTCCGTCTTTTTCTCGAAGGGTGATGAGGGTGAAGTCCGTGGTGCCACCGCCCACATCGCAGATCAAAATCAGTTCCCCCGGTGCGACCAGTTGATCCCACTGGTGTTCGTTGACATTCAGCCAGCTGTAAAAAGCGGCCAGTGGTTCTTCAAGCAGGGTAACGTTGGGGATGCCGGCTTCGGCAGCCGCTTCAACGGTCAGGTCCCGGGCCACTTCGTCAAAGGAAGCGGGAACGGTGATGACCACGCTCTGGTTTTCAAGTCGGGCGCTCTCGTCCTCCCGGGTGCTGTGGTTCCATGCATCCTTGATATGTTTCAGGTAGGCGCTTGTGGCGGCGATGGGTGAGCGTTTATCGAGAGATGCTTCCGCACCCCACGGCAGGATAGGGGCATGGCGGTCCACCTTGCCATGGCAAAGCCATGATTTGGCGGAGGAGATCATGCGCCCGGGGGACTTGGCACCCTGTTCTCGGGCCAGTATCCCTACAAAATCCCCTTCGTTTGACGCGTTCCACGGCAGGGACAGTGCTTTGGGCGGAAACTCGTGGCTTCCGGGCAGGAAAAGAAAAGAAGGGAGCACTTTGGCGCTGGATACTTCGCCCGACCCTGTGATCTGCGGGATTTCAAAATGCCGGATAACCGGTCTGGACCGTTCCCGGTTCAGATCGATATCGATATAGGTGGCGGCGGAATTGGTGGTTCCCAGGTCTATTCCGATGATATATTTCATGGGCTAATCCGTCTCTTGTTCTCTGACATTGAATTCCAGCTTGAATTTATGCTGATCTTCCCGTGAGACGCACCACAGCTCAAGGGTGCCCACTTCCGTGATGCGGGATTCAAGGGTGACCGGAACAATGGTGCCGGTTTCTCCTTCAAGTTGTGTCTCAAGGGTGGTGATGGGAACGATTTCCCCTTCCCAGTCCTCCGCCACCGTACCGATGGCATCGTGGCGTCTCGTATCGGAGCTCAGAAAATCGAATTTAACCGGCTCTCCAACCACAAGGCCGAACTCTTTTCCCGAAAGGGCCGCTTCCGAGCCTTCCTCCATGCCGAAAGGGGCTACGCACAGGGCTTTCACCGGTGTCGCAATCCCCGGTACTGCCGGCATGGACGCTTCCACGCCGATATAGTAGGTTTTCGAAAGTCCGCTGCGGATGCGGATGCCTTGCCCTTTTCTGGCCAGGCCATAATATGCCGCACCACGGGCCACGGCCAGATCGAAATCACTGCTCTTGATCTCTCTGGGTGAGGGGCAGCCCGCTTCGGCGGTCCAGGAGGACAGGATTTCCACTACTTTTTTTCGCAACCCTTCGGCTTTCATGACGCCGCCGTTAAAGAGGATCGCACTGGGACAGACAAAGGATCCGGCCATTGAATCCGCTGTTTCCTGTTGGTTCAGGAACTGCGCCAGATGATGGGTAATGGCCGGATCCGAGGCATAGGAAAGCCCCATTTCACGCATGCCGGCGCGACGTGCTTCCAGGGGCTTGGAAGTTCGGTCGCAGGTGGGAAAAAAGCCTTCTTTCAAGACCGATTCCATCTGCGCCCGGGTCAGCTCCGTTTTAATAGCGCCGCCGATGAGGCGGCTTCCCCGGCCCAGAATGGTAATGGGAACGGATGCTGCCTCCTCATGGGTGAAAAGATATTCTTTGGCCGATCGGCAACCATAGCCCAACCCTCGCATTTGATGGGCATCCAGCTTTTTCCCTGCCGCGGCCAGATTGGCGGCCACCGCATAAGCCAGCGTCAGATCCATGTTGTCGCCACCCACCAGAAGGTGTTTTCCCACGGCGACCCGTTCCAGGTTCAATTGGCCACCTGACTCGGTGACTTTGATGAGACTCAGGTCCGTGGTGCCACCGCCCACATCCGCCACCATAATCAGATCATCGACGCGAACCATATCCCGCCATTTGCCGCGGTTTCCATCGATCCAGGCATAAAATGCGGCCTGGGGTTCCTCCAGCAAGGTCGTTTTGGCAAAGCCTGCCAATTCCGCCGCTTGAACGGTCAGATTTCTGGCGACTGCATCAAAGGAAGCGGGAACTGTCAGGAAAATCTCCTGGTGTTCCAGGCGCAGTTGGTGGTTTTCCCGGGCCATGGCGTAATTCCAACTGTCACGGATATGCGCCAGAATCGCAGCGGAGGCTTCCACCGGAGAAAGTTTTTTCCGATCGTCCGGCCCTTCCCAGGGCAGGATCGGCTTATTCCGGTCCACCCCGGTGTGACAAAGCCATGATTTGGCCGATGCGATCATGCGCATGGGTATTTCGGCCCCACGGTCTCTGGCGAAAGTTCCCACAGCCATATTGCTTTGCGCGTCCCATGGCAGGACCAATCCGTCTTCGGGAACATCATGGGGACCGGGCAACAGTAGAAATGAAGGCAACGCATCGTTTTCTCCCACTGAACCGGCGTCAACCAGCTGAGGGATTCTAAAAATGCGAATATCCGGTTCCGTATCATCATTCACCCGCGCCTCCGTATAGGCCACAACGCTGTTGGTTGTTCCAAGGTCAATGCCCACCACATAGACGGGCTCGTGTATCGTTTCAATAGACATCTCTGACTCGTTATTCCTTAAAAGATCGTGCAAATGTTCAGGGCCGCTCCTGTTGGCTTGCATTTAAGGGATTTCCACTTCCGCGGGCGTAATAACGGAAGGATCGGGAGATCCTGAAAGTGTCGGCAAATCAAACTTTCCCACCCGCCAGCCGCGGTGTTGCAGGGATCCTTTAAAAGGCGGTTCTCCGGTGACGTTACCTGTGAGCTTGATGCGTGAGGCATCAAACCCTTTTTCCACCACAATTTCTTCACCTTCTTCCTGGTCGATAACGGCTTCGATTTTCAGGTATTTTTTCAATGCCTTCTGGCAGCTTTCCTGAATGCTCCGAACGGCGGCGCCGATCTGCGCGTCATCATAATCTTTAAGATTTTCTGTCAGAAAATCCACCAGACGTCCCTCTCTCTGAAGCAGGCTCAACAGATGGACGGTCCTTCGCTGGTTTTCGCGAAGCAGTG
>JAJDOH010000229.1 GCA_022340265.1 Deltaproteobacteria bacterium
CAGCGGAAGCAGTTCCAACGGTACTCGAGAAATACCCCAACCCCAGCAGGGCGATCATCGTGCATATTATCCTTCTCATAAAGCCTCCGTTTTCGGTTGTGAGTTTTCTGGTTTCCGGTGTTTAAAAGCGTGTGCTGCTAGAAGAACAATTCATCTTCCATTTCCGCCAACATTGCCGTTTTTTGTTTCACCGCCTGATTAATGAGACAGGCATCCTTCAGTTCATGGGGATTTGTTTTGGCGATTGTTTCAATGAGTTTCACAAAAAGTTTTCGGTCCTGAATCCTGACCGCATAGTACCGGGCAAAGTAATAGGGCGCCAGCAGGAATTTGCCCTCAGTCAACCTTATGGCTTTTTCAAAGTATGCTCTCGCTTTGTCGGGGTTTCCGCCCAGCATTGGCGGTCGGGCCGCCAGTATGGATCCCATGAGCACACAGGGGGCGCCATAATAATAATCGGCGTCGATTTCCAGTACCCGTTTCAGGCAGGCTACCGCCAGAGTGCTTTCACCGATCGCGGCTGGTTTGTCCAGGTTGAGATTGACCCACGCATTCCAGGCCATGGTGGTCCAGAACAGCATTTCAATATTTTCAGGAGACATTCTTTTGATGTAATCAAGTGTTCGATTCGAATCGACTTTTAGAATGCCCATAGCTCTCAGCCCATAGGTCTTGGCTCTGAGATAAAGCCCGGATGCTCTTTCGGGGTTTTCATCTTCTACAAAAAGCATGGCGTATCCCGTGAATCCCATGCAAAGTGAGGAGAGAACCTGTGCGTTCCCGGGATCGTTCTTGAGAAGGCCTTCCATCAGTTTAAGCTCCGCAGGAAGGGAGGCTTCGGCCAGTTCGAGGTCGCATTCTTCAAAAAAAGCGCTGGTGAAACCGGGAATCATGGAAGAGGCGACGGGCACGGCCAGGCGAGCACATCCCCCTGCCAGAAGGACGGTCAAAATTGAAAACCACCATGTGTAATGCAATTTTTTCATTGTCTTTAGTACCCGATAAAGGGGTCTTTGGGCTGGATGGGCCTATCCAACAGCTTTTCAGCCAGAAACTGTGCGCCGGCACCATTTTTCATCTTGAAGACACGGTTGTAATAGTTTACTGCCTGATCCCGCTTTCCGGCCAGGTCATAACTCATGCCGATCTTGATGAGTGGCCAGGCGATCATTGCCGGATCATTTAGCGGATCCTGATCCGCCAGAATTTTCTCCAGTGTGAATCTTGCTTTTTCATAGCGTCCGTTTATGAGATCGTTGGTGGATGCCAGGTAGAGCGCCCGCCTTTTCCAGATGCCGGCAGTTTCCGGAGAAACTCCGCGGCGTTTCAGGCGTAGTTGTTCCACCGTCCTTTCATACTCCTGCGTCCGACCCAGTTGAATAAAACAGACCCCTTCAAGGAACTTGAACCTGGGGTTTTCATCATAGCGGCCGGACAATTCGGATGCCAGGAGCAAGGCCTTGGGAAAGTTCTTTTCAAGGAAAAGCTGAATATGAAGCAGCACGCTCTTGGCCTCTGTTGATGAGTAGGTGGCATGCGCGGCTGCATCATAAAGTTTTTTGATGCCTTCCTTTCTGTCGCCCCGATGCAGAAGAAAGTAGGTGAGGAATTTCAGTACGCCCGACAGTCGGGCCGTGTAGTAGTCAAAGGTGCCGATTCCCAGGAGAACATCTTTATTGCCCGGTGCCATTTCCCGGCAGGTGTTAAGGGCTTTGATCGCATCTGATGCGAGAAGAAAGGATGAAAACCAGTTGCCTTGCATCAGTTCAAAACGTCCCTTAAAACCCAGCGCTCCGCCCAAATAAAAGAAATCGTAACTGCCCGCGCCCTCACCATCGACACGGGCCTGGGCCACTTCTATGACCCGGTCGATCCGTCTTTTATATTCTTTCACCATCTTCTCGGTCCAGAAACCGGCGGCAAGTCGTGACCAGGTGATCATGGCCAGATAGAAGTGGCCGCTGGGGTCTTGAGGTGAAACGAGGATGATTTTCCTGAACAGGTTTTCCGCATCATTGAAACGGCGATCGTAAATCAGATGGATGCCTTTCACAATCCGTTGATTTACCTGAAACACCGGATCGGCGAATGGAACCTGTGTCCCGGCAGCATTGAGAAGGGAGGCGGAAACACACGGAAAAAACAGAAAGAGAAAAGTCAGGAGAGCCGAAAAGATAACGCGAAGTTTTTTCTCTGCGCTTCTGGCTTTCATAAGTGACTCCCACCTCTGTCGGATCTTAAAATAACAATAAGATAAGATGAATTGAGAAGAAAATGTAGCCTACATGACCCCTGGATTTTGCGCAAGCGCCTAGATGAATATGATATCCTTTTTGTCTATCGACTATCAAGTCTCAAAAATTGGCGTTTTTTTATGAATGACTAATGAAAGAAATTATGGTTTTTTTTTATTCGTGTATTAATATAATATGTTAATCATTTAAATTTGGTAAAAAATCTCAAAAGGAAGAATTGCCTGATGAAAAAAGTGCTGCGAGGATGATGATGAAGATACTCATTTTGGGAGCGACAGGTGGGCTGGGAAGTGATTGCGGGAAAGTATTGGGGCAAGAGCATGAAGTGATTTGTCCTGGAAAAGAGGAAGTTGATGTTGTTAGCTGGGATGTGGTTATCGAGGCTTTTGATACCATATCTCCGGATATTGTGCTCAACTGTGTCGGTTTGACGGATCTGGATACCTGTGAAAGGGATCCTTTTGCCTTGAGAAAGATCAACGTGGAAGGTCCCAGAAATCTGGCGCAGTCCTCCGCCAGATTCGGGTGTAAAATTGTGCATGTCTCCTGCGCACATGTCTTTGATGGGCGAAAAGCGATGCCCCAGCCCTATTTTGAAGACGATGCGCCGAACCCGCTTTCCGCCTATGGCAAAAGTAAACTGGAGAGCGAAACAGCCGTTCGCGGCAATTCCCCCAATTACATCATCGTTCGTTCCAACTGGCTTTACGGCATACATGGCGGTAATTTTTTGAAATCCGTTGTCCAGCATGCAGTTCGGGGTGTTTCAACCCCCATGCAGCTGCCGGACGACCAGTTCGGTGCCCCCACATGGAGTCACCGCCTGGCGTTGCAGATCAGAGAACTGCTCAACAAGGATGGACGGGGTTCATACCATGCCACATCTTATGGTTACTGTAGTCCCTTTGAACTGGCCCAGTATGTTTTGGACAAACTGAAACTGAAGGCAGCCATTGAGCCCTGTAGCCTTTCAGCGTTAAGTAACGGGCATCTGCTGCCCGTTAACTGTGTTCTTGAAAACAGGCTTTCAAAGAAACAGGGCGTCAATGTCATGGTGAATTGGGAAAAGGATTTAGACACTTTTCTGGAACAATTCGGGGATCAGCTCATCAAAGAAGCCGAATTATGATAAAGGTTTTGCTGGTGGTTCTGGGACTCGCCTATCTGGTGAGTCCCTACGATCTTTTTCCGGATTTTTTCGTGGGCGTGGGGTGGCTGGATGACCTGGTTTTGCTGGGCTTGCTCTGGTGGTACCTGTATGTTTATAGGAAACGCGGGCAATACGGGCAGCAAAGGGAGCGTCCCGGGGCGGATCAACATGGTGCCCGTTCGTCGGGCGACAGCAGCGGGCGGACGCACTCAAAGGAAGAGAAACCTGCTTACACCGGCCAGAAAGACCCTTACGCCATTTTGAACGTGAGCCGTCAGGCCTCCCAGACAGAAATCAGGGAAGCCTATTTGCAACTGGCCAATCAGTATCACCCGGACAAAGTGCTGCACCTTGGAGAAGAATTCAGAGAACTGGCTGAACATCGCTTCAAGGAAATTCAGAGTGCCTATGAAGCCTTGAAGTTCAAATAGCCCGACCCAGTACCGCCCCCTCATAAATGGCGGCTTTGGCGCTTCTCGGTTCCAGACAGTCTCCGATACGATGAACCTCGTACCCCATGGATTTGATATGATCAAACAGACCGTTTTCTGGCCTGTTCCCGATTGAGAAGACCACTCGATCCGCCGGAAGTGTTATCTTCCCCCCATCTTTTTCTTCAATGGCAACCCCGTTTTCTTCAATGCGGACCACCTTGCAGTCCGTCTTAAGTGTTACATCGTTTTCATTAAGTTTTCGAAGCAGTATTTTCCGGGTCATGCTTTCCAGCCCCGATCCCAGTTTGGAGAGCATTTCCACGATGGTTACCTGATCTCCTTTTTCGGCGAGATCCAGCGCAATTTCGCAACCGGTAGGACCACCACCCACCACAATGGTTTTTCCCCTCACCCGGCCGTGTCCGTTCAGGACCTCGTTTATGGATACCACAAGGGGACTGTCCACCCCATCGATGGGTGGAAGGGCCGGTGTCGATCCGGTGGCCAGGATGACCACGTCCGGTGAGTGTTCCTTCAGAACTTCCGGTGTCACTTCCTGGCCCAAATGACATGTTACCCCAAATCGTTCCATCTGTTTGGTCTGAAACCGGAGCAGTTCCAGAAGTCCTTTCTTGTAATGGGAGATACTGCCCAGTATCAACTGTCCGCCCAGTTGGGATTGCTTTTCAAACAGGTGAACGTCATGTCCGCGTCTGGCGGCCACCCACGCCACATTTAAACCGCCGGGCCCCGCGCCCACGACCATGACTTTTTTGGGAGTTGCCGTTGGTTCAAAAGCCATTTCCTTTTCCCGGCCCAATGTCGGATTGACCAGGCACTCCACCCGGCCCTTTCTGAAAATCGATTCCATACAGGTGTTGCAGGCAATACAGGTCCTGATGTCGTCCAGACGGCCCTCCCTGGCTTTGTTGGGCATGGCCGGATCTGCCAGCAACCCCCTCCCCATGCAGACGAGATCCGCTTTACCGGTTTTGATGATTTCTTCCGCAAGCCGTGGATCATTGATTCTTCCCACTGACATGATGGGAACATTCATTTCCTTTTTGATGGTGCAGGCAAAATCGGTCAGGCATGCTTTTTCCATGAACATGGGTTGGGAAATCCATTCAGGGGTTGCATCGTTGCCGGCGGAGACCTGTATGACATCAATCCCTTCTTTCACAAGGATTTTCAGAATTGCAATGCTTTCCTCCACATTGAGGCCGTCTTTAACGAATTCCATGGCACTGATCTTAAAACTGATGGGGTATGCGTCCCCGACCCGTTTTCGTACTTCGCGGACGATCTCCCGGGCGAATCTGGTTCGACCTTGGATGTCACCGCCATAAGCATCTTGACGGATATTGGAAAACCTGGACAGGAACTGATTGATCAGATATCCGTGCGCACCGTGAATTTCAATGAGTTCAAAACCGGCTTCAAGCGCACGGTCTGCTGCATCACCAAATTTTTTTACCAGTTCCTGAATTTCGCTGATGCTGAGCGGTCTTACCTCCCCTCGTATGGAGGGGCAGGGGAGGGGTGACGGGGCCACGGGCAATGCCCCAATAACCTTGGCGGAAGTTTGTCGTCCACCGTGGTGAAGCTGCACAGCCGGGACCGCGCCTTCCGCCTTCATGGAATGTGCGATTTTCGAAAGCCCTTCCACAAATCGGTCATCATAAATGCGGGCCTGGTGGGGGGAAACGATTCCTTCAGGTGACACCGCACACGCTTCCATAATTACCATGGCCGGGCCGCCGGCGGCTCTGCGCCTGTAATGTTCGATGGCCTCTTTTGGAATACTTCCATTATTTTCGATCAAAAATGAAGCCAGGCTTGGCATGACGATCCTGTTTTTGAGCTCACAATCTTTGATAGAGAAAGTGGAAAAAAGGTTTTCCATTGGGATTCTTTCCTCTTTGGTTTGGCATAATTTTAACCGAAAAAATATAGAAAATGTAACCTTAATTTGTCAAACAAAAACACCCCAATTTTGAAGCATGTTACATTTGAAATTGCGTTTGGGGGCCCCAAAGATGGGTTGCCCGAAAGCGTTTAATTCCAGAGCGGTGGCGCACCGCATCTTTCGGAAATGAGTGTTTCAGCGGTCCAGGTGGAAGACGCGGTTTCCATTTTTGTTCTCAGTTCACAGGCGTGACGTCGGCAGGCCGGGCAGTCGGGGTCAGCACACGGATCGGGGTGAACCAGGACACTTGCTCTCCCTTTAAAATAGTCTCTGATGACCGTTTCTACCACTTCAGCTTCCCTGTGCGCTTCTTCAAGCGTAAACTCCCTGGGCAGGATCAGATGAAGACTGACGTTTACGAAATTGCCGGATCGAAAGGCTTTCAATTCGTGAATGCCAGCCCAGATATCTTTTCGGTGTCTCTCAAGGAGTGAGGAAATCTCTCTTAATAAAGCGGGCTCAGCTTTGTCCATCAGGCCTGCGGAAGATTCTTTCACCAGGCCGATGCCGGTGTAAAGGATGCTGAAACCCACCATGCAGGCGACGGTACCATCCAGCCAGTAAAGCCCCGTCAGCTGAACCAGCAACAGGCCAATGAGAACTCCCGCGGAAGTGATCACGTCGGTAAGGATATGTTTGCCATCGGCTTTCAGAGCCAGCGATTCGGTCCTTTTTCCGGCGCGAACCAGGATGAGGCCCAGGATCAGGTTGCCCAGCCCTGCCCCCAGGAGGATATAAATGCCATAGGCAAGGTTTGGAAGGGATTGGGGCCGAATGATGTGGTCCCATCCGGTTTTGAAAATGCCAATGGCGGCAATAATGATGAGTGCGCCTTCAAACCCGGCGGAGAAATATTCCACTTTTCCGTGACCGTAGGGATGGCTTTTGTCAGGCGGTTTGGCGGCCAGAACAATGCTTACAAAGGCAAATGCGCTGGCCACCACATTAATGATCGATTCAAGTGCGTCCGAGAAAACGGCAGAGGAACGGGTGAGATGAAACGCATAAAATTTTGCAGCCATCAGCGTGACACTGACGGTGAGTGAAAGGCTGATGGCGGTTATGCGCGCTTTGAAAAGGTTTTCTATCGGTTATTTCCTCTAAAATTCAGGGGCTGGATGAAACGGCAAAATTGCATGTGCAAAAAGAACGGATCAATGGCCGGCAAAATAGAGTTGATGAAACTGCTTCACCAGTTCTTTCAAGTGTGCCGTGTTCTGAAGATCAGTGGTCTGTTTGCATTTCATGGCATAAACCAGCATTTGTTGCAGCAGGGATATTTCTTGGTGATAATCCTTGGTGTCCGGCTTGATTCTCTGGGTCAGAAAATACTGAGAGACGATGGTCTGGATCTCTGTTGCATGTTTTTCCTTGTTCATGATCCATCGAACCAACTGGTTGTAATTGGGTGATTTTTCTTTCGATATGCTCGTGATTTGATTCATTGATTTTTCGATGGTTGTGATATGCTCGAGTATCATGTCGATTCGGGCCTGATCGTCATAAATGCCGCAGGGGATTTCACAGTGAGCCAGTGCGGTTCCGACCAAAAAACCAAGACAGATGACTCCTGAAAATGTTTGGAAAAAATACTTTTTCATCACGGCCTCCTTTCAATTTGCATCAATCGATTCGATGTCAGAAATGTCTAAATCTCATGATTTTTGAATCTCATATCGGTTAAAACTTGTCAAGTCTATCAACCATCTTTTCATCGTACTGAATGCCTCTAAAGTTTATGCCTCGAAAAATTTTATTGACATATAGATTTAACGGATATAAAAAGAAAAGTTATTTTGCATATTTTTGCTATTACAAGATTGTAATGTTCCTGAAAGGCCTACGTAATGTTCGGTTGGTATTTACCTGCTCCAAGCGCTGATTTCCGTGAGGGAACTTAAATAAAGTAAAGGGTTTTGCCGGCGCTGGATTTTTTTGTAATAGCTTATAAAGAGAGGAGATATCATGTCGAACAAAAAAGTGATCAGTGAAGAGGTGTTTGCCGCCATGCTGGATCTGGCCATCGACGATTTAAAGCAAAGCGGCCTGGATGCCGGCGAAGTCTTTTCCATTGTGGAAGAAAATTTCGGTACATCCTATGCCACGAGGTTTTGCAGCCAATAACTTGCATTTCAAAAGCGTCCACCAGATGAAAGACGCCCCATGCCCGCTTCCCCCGCAATCCTTGAAATTTTTACAGACTGTACCTGCCCCTGGTGTTATTTCATGGCCGGGCGAATCGCCCGGCTTATGAAAGAGCATCATATAGAAATCCGACGTCGAATGTTTCCTTTCCGAGCGGATACCCCGAAAGAAGGTGTTTCACTGACGGCCTGTTTTTCTGACGACCCGTTGGTGGTGAAGGAAAGAATGCGCAACCTGGAAGAAACGGCGGAATCCCTGGGTGTTCCCTTTGTTTCACCTGAAATGATCTACAACAGCCGATCGGCGCAGGAACTGGAACTTTGGGCGGAGTCAAAAGGAAAGGGGGATGCTTTTTTGAAATCCCTTTATGTCGCCTACTTTGTGGATTCAAGGAATATCGCGAAAATTTCCGTATTGTCTGAAATCGCCGCTTCGGTGGGCCTTCCGGCTGAGGACGTTGATAGCGTTCTTAGCGCCGGAATCTATAAGGATCAGGTGGATCGGGACTGGACCATGGCGAAGCAATTGAAGATTCTGGTACTCCCAACCTTTTTGATGAAAGGGGATCGCCTGGTCGGCGCTCAACCTTACCACAAGCTTCAGCGGTTGCTGGAAAAAGCCGGTGTTGCAAATAGAAAATGATGAGCAGTGGCTTTCTCCAACAAAATGTTATCATGAAGTGGCGTCATTTTTTGCTGGATCTTGCGGTTACCATTATTCTGTGGTCCTATTATACGGCAGGTTTTATCCTTTTTTTTGCGCCTTTTTACCTTCTTGCGTACTGTTTTGCGGGAAATAGACAACGTGCGTTTCAAGAACTGAACCATCTTTTCTACAAAGGGTTTTTCGGGCTTGCCAAAGGATTGATCCCTGCGTGCCGGTGGGAGATTCCAGAGGACGTGCGGGAGATCCGGTCCTCCGTCATTGTGTGCAACCATCGCTCCTACATTGATCCCATTTTATTGATCTCCCTTTACCCTCGGCATACGACCATCGCAAAAGCGCGGCTTTTTCGTATTCCGATTTTTGGTAAAATGCTCGCTCTCTCCGGTTATATTCCATCGAAGGCCGAGGGGCGTTTCGGGGACCTGATGATCGATCTGATGGAACGGATGCCGGCGTTCATCGATTCGGGTGGGAATATGTTTATTTTTCCCGAGGGCACCCGAACCAGGGATGGTCACATCGGCAGCCTGAACAAAGGGGCCTTTAAAATTGCCAAAATGTGTCAGGCGCCCGTGACGGTACTTTTTATGGAAAATACGGACAAGCTGTTACCACCCGGCAAATTTCTGTTCAACACCCGAAGCTCCAATCGGATCATTTTAACGAAAATTTCGGAGATCCACCCGGATTATCGGTCCGATGACTTTTCAATCAACGGTTTCATGTCGGATATTCACCGGCTCCTTATTAAAAGAAACATTGAAAAAGGTTCCTGAAACCGGTATGACCATGCACACGACAGGTGTCAGCCAAGCCGCCGGCGGGGCCGGTTTGCACGGGAATGAAACTTTGGAAGTTTCATGGGAGATTGATGTGAGCGCTTTTTTGGAGAAGCCATGAAAATTGTTCTCTTTTCAATGCCCGATGCAGCACCTGTCGTCATGCACGAATCCGCTTTCCATATGCCCAACCTGGGCATTGCCAGTATCGGCGCCAATATAGATGCAAAAAATGAGGTCCGGATAATCGACCTGGTTCGCAAACGTCGGCATCTCCGCCGTTATATCACGCGTATTTTGCTCAAAATCCGACCTGACCTGGTGGGTCTTTCGTCCATGACATGGCAGTATGCCACGTGCGTGAAATTGATGAAGCTGATCAAGACCGTGCTGCCGCGGGTGAAGGTTGTACTGGGTGGATATCACGCGACCCTCATGTATGAAGAAATCGCCAGCGGTTTTGAGGCGCAATGGCTTGATTTCCTCGTTCGTGGTGAAGGTGAAGCGGCTTTCAAACGTCTGGTCCGTGCCATTTCCGGGGAAGACACAATGTCGTCCATCCCCTCTTTGTCCTACAAAAAGAATGGGGAATTTATCCATAATCCCAAGGGTGAACTTCTGGACCTGTCACGGTTGAAGCTTCCCATCCGCGATAAAAGGCGCTTGACCTGGGGCTACCACATCATGAACCACAAATCCGAGGTAATGGAGACCTCCAGGGGTTGCACCCGAAACTGCAACTTCTGCAGTATTCGGCACATGTACGGCCGTTCGTTTCGGCCATTTCCCTTGAAGCGGATACTGGCGGATGTGGATGATATCTATTTCAAACGGAAGGTCCGCTGGATATTTGTGTCCGACGATAACTTTGTTTTGAATCCCGAGCGGGTGATAGCGCTTTGTGATGCCATCATCAAAAGGGGATATCGTCATCTTACCTTTGTGGTACAGGCGGATTGTGCAACCATGGCCGGAAATGAGAAAATGGTCAAAAAAATGGCACTGGCAGGCTTTAGATCCGTCTTTCTGGGGATGGAAAACGCTTCCAAAAAGAACCTTCAGGCTGCGCGAAAAGGGAATATTCTGGATGCTTCCCGAAGAGCTGTTCAGAACTGTCACAAATACGGCATCATGGTGGTGGGCGGCATGATATTCGGTTTTCCGGACGATGGTGAACAGGAGATCATCGAAAATTACCGTTTCCTCAAACAGACGGGGGCGGATACTGCCTATTGCCAGATTCTGACGCCGTACCCCAAGACGGAAATACGACAGGAACTGCTGGATCAGGGCCTGGTGACGAACGCCTCGGATTACACCCGCTACAACGGTATGTGGGCCAATGTGAGAACCCGGAAACTGGATGCTGAAACCCTTCAATATCTCTTTTGGCGCCATCAGCAGACCGTTATGGGTTGGTGGGAACCCTCCGATCGAATTCAGGCACAGGGGCGTTTGTGGACAGGCATCTGGATGCATTTGTTAAAACCTGTTATGAAAGTCGTTATTCGGCGGTCCCATAGGAAATATGGATGGCATGGCCGATTTCAAAGGGAAATGGAACACCGGGCTTCCGTTAATCGGTTCAGGGACCTTGACGGGATTTTAAAATGAAAATGGCGCTGTGCATGCGCGTTCCAATGTGCCTGCACCTGCGATGTTGAGGTTGAATGGAACAGCAAGATTATTACGAAGTTCTGAGGGTGGAAAGATCTGCCAGCCAGCAACAGATCAAAGAATCTTATCGAAAGCTGGCCCTTAAGTATCATCCGGACCATAACCGGGACGATGCGACTTCGGCGGCACAGATGAAGGCCATCAATGAGTCTTATGCGGTTTTGTCGGATCCGCAGAAAAGAAGTCGGTACGACGCCCTGCGGCAAACCTATGGCGATGCAGCCCATGACCGTTTCAAACAGGCCTATTCAGAACAGGATATTTTCAGAGGAAGCGATATTCAGCAGATTTTTGAGGAATTCAGCCGTGCGTTCGGGTTCAGGGGGTTTGATGAAATTTTCAAAGATGCCTATGGTTCCCAATACCGCTCCTTTGAATTCAGGAGGACCAACGCTTTCGGCAAGGTTTTTGTGGGAGCCCAGGGTCGCGGGCAGGGTCCGGGTTCGGGATTCCCTCTGGGAGGCCAGCTGGGTCGTTTGATCAAATATGGTCTCAAGAAAAAATGGGGCATTGAACTCCCCGAAAGGGGAAAAGATATTCAGGATGTGATAGCGGTTTCGCCCGATCTGCTTCAGTCGGGGGGCAAAATCAATTACCTATGCCGAAAAAACCAAAAAGAGTTGCTGGTCCGTATTCCACCCAGCATGAAGGCCGGGCAGAAAATTCGACTAAAGCAGATGGGGGAGCCGGGGAAAGGGGGCGCTGAACCGGGCGATCTCTACGTCGAGGTTCAGGCCAAGAATCCACTGCTCCACAAAATCGGCAAGTCGGCCAAAACCATTTTCTCCTCCTTGAAAAAACTGGGAAATTCCTGAAAACGCTTCAGGAGAGATACGGCCCCCATTGTTCGGCAGTCTGCTTAATATAACCGGCCGGCACGTTCGCCATAATACGATTGTGCCCCGGCAGGAGGATGTTTACATCCAGATCCGCAAGCGCCAGAAGGGACTTTTTCAGTTGGGGGCCGCTGGCGCCGTGAAGATCGAAACGACCAATGGCATGATCGGCGTAAACCGTATCCCCCGGAATCAGGATTTTATCCTCCGGTTGGTAAAGAGCGATGCTGCCGGCGGAATGCCCCGGAATATGAATCACCTGCCATGTGGCGCCACCAATTTCAAGCGCCTCACCACCCGTCAGTTTTCGGTCCACGGGAAAACAGAAATCACCCGGTTTAATGCCGTACTGGGCCTGGCACATGCTTTCAAACATGTTCATGCCGTAAACCGTATTTTCATCTCCTTTTTCAAGGGGGTTGGCCTCATTTTCGTGAATCCACAGGGCTGCGTGCGGTATGGCATCACGAAGCTCCCCCAAACAACCGATATGATCCAGATGGGTGTGGGTCATGATGATCCGCTTGATATCTGAAAGCGATACATCCGATTTCTGAATGGATTCGATCTTGTAGCGTCCTTTTCCCATGAGTCCTGCATCGATGAGGCTCAAATCCTTTGAATCAGCAGTCCCCAGCAGGTAAACATGGGAATCAGGGATCATTTCATCCTGCCCCGGTATAAAAAAAACGCTTTCCGTAATCTGTTTCATGTGTTCTCCTCAACAAAATTTATGCTTAACTTACATCACAGTTAGTGTTCAACCTTATGCATTACGATTATCAAACGCTTCTGTCTGATTTTTGTCGACGCGAAATCGGACCCGGCTGCCACTGAATGGTTCAAAAACTGGGTGGTATAGGTTCGCGCCATTGATGTAACAATACAGGATATCGCCTGCTTTTTCCACAATCAATGTATTGGATGCGTTCCCCTCATTGATTTTACTGCTTGTTGTTTTACATGCAAGGTCAGGCCGAGGCTATTGTGATGAATGATAATACGAGGCTGCTTTTGGATCAATGGTTTTTGGCAGGTGTTGGAAATTGCAGAGCTATTTTGCCATTTTTTCCCATCTTGAAAACTCCTTGACATTATCCCTTTTCCTATGGGATTGACAACGTAAGCAAATAGACAGGTACATCCATGAAATATCCTGAAATGTTTCATGCCATGAAGGGGTATCTTTGTGTTGCCCTGGCAGCTGTTATGTGGGCTTCCTCCGGAACGGCGGGCAAGGCACTCTTCAACACTGGCGTGACCCCCTTTGAGCTGGTACAGATCCGGGTGACGGTTTCCACCGTTCTTCTGTCTATTGTTTTTGGAATCTGGTTCCGGCCCCTTTTTAAAATCCGGCCTAGAGACCTCTGGTATTTCTTTCTTTTAGGGGGCGTGATAATGGCCCTGGTCCAGATCACTTATTTTTTTACCATCAGTAAAATCCAGGTGGCTGCCGCCATCTTTATCCAGTACCTGGCCCCCGTTTTTGTCGCTTTTTTTTCCATCCTCTTCTGGAAAGAATGTCTGACGTTTACCAAAACGGCAGCGCTGATCCTTTCTCTGGGAGGCTGCTACCTGGTTGTGGGGGGATACAACCTCCATTTGTTGAAGATGAATCAGTTGGGAATTATGGCAGGCGTTTTATCGGCGCTTTGTTTTGGTGCATATACCCTGGTCGGCGAAAAGGGGATGCACCGCTATCCTCCCTGGACTGTCCTTTTTTACTCCTTCCTCTTCGCAACAATGACGTGGCACGTTTTTTATCCCCCGTTCCATTATTTCAGGACCGGGTTCACAGCTGTTCAGTGGGGTTGGATCTTCTACGTTTCCATCGTTGGGACCGTTCTGCCATTTGGCCTCTTTTTCATGGGGGTCAATTATGTCCGTTCCACACGAGCATCCATCACGGCAACCCTTGAGCCGATCTCTGCAGGCCTGTTTGCCTACCTTTTTTTGGGTGAATTTCTCCAGCCTTTGCAGATTGCGGGAGGCGCCATGGTGGTAACGGCTATCGTTTTGCTGCAACTGAAGAAAGAACAGGATGAGCTATCCCCCGCAAACATAAGAAACCGCTGCAGCACTTCCTGAAATTCATCCATCAGGTAGATGACAACAAGATATGGGGTTCTCTTCTCTCAGTTTCAATAAGGTGATAGGCTTTGTAAGTATTCAAATTAATTTTTCCAGTTCTTTCTTAACGGCGATCCCAATTTTTTCAAAAGTGTAAGGCTTCTTTATATACTCGCCTGCCCCTAATTCCTGAGCGATCTGTACCTCTTGTGTTTTAGCGTAACCGCTTGCAATAACCGCCTTTTGTCCAGGCTTTATTTTGATTATTTCTTCGTAAGTTTCACGTCCATTAATTCCTTTTGGCATTACCATGTCTAAAATAATCAGATCCACAGAGCGTTCGTTCACATATACAATGGCCTCTTCGCCACTTGAAACTGCTTCAGCATTGTACCCCAGCTTGGTCAGCATTTTGGTTGCTATTTCTCTTTGCCTCTCCTCGTCATCAACAACTAGGACTGTCTCTCCTCGCCCAAGATAGTCTTCGGGGGAAACCATTGTTTCCTGAACAAATAATTCTTGCCTAGTTGCCGGAAAATAGAGCTCAAAAACTGTTCCATTTTCATTGCTATTTACGTTTATGTATCCATTATGATCTTGAACCGTATTCCACACAACAGCCAATCCCAACCCTGTTCCACTTCGACTCATCACTTTCTTTGTGTAGAATGGTTCAAAGATCCTTTCAAGGTCCTTCGGAGATATACCGCAACCATCGTCTGAAATTCTCAACACGGCATATTCTCCTTGCCGTACATCCTCATATCCCCTCAACGGCTCATCCAGATACCGGTTTTCAGTAGATATGCTAACCGTACCGCTTTCCTCAATGGACTCAGTGGCGTTGAAGACCAGATTCAATAAGGTTTTTCTGATATGGGTTTCGGAACCACGAGTGTTCAAAAGCCCGGATTCCAACTCGGTCTTGAATTTGACAAATGAGTTCGTCCTTCCCAGTATCTGGTGTTCGGCAGAACCTAAATATTCTGTTACCAAGGTATTGAGATTCAGGACATCTTTACCGATAGCGACGCCTCTGGTGATGGTAAGCAAATCTGCCACTACATCGACAGCTCTGATTCCGGACTCCCTAATTGTCTCTATTGGTTTTCTTAAAGGGCTGTCCATGGGAATATCCATTAAAAGTAGCTCCGGGTAGCTCACGATTCCTGAAAGGATATTATTCAAATCATGGGCTATCCCCCCTGCCATAATTCCCAGGGATTCCATTTTTTGGGCGCGGTGGAGTTGGTTTTCCAAGCTTTTTCGCTCTTCATCCGCTCGTTTGAGTTCGGTAACATCCAAATGTGTTGAAAGCCCGTGAATCGGTATTCCGTCTTTATCAAAAATGGTATCCATGTTTAACAACACATCAAGGATTTCACCTTGATTGGTCGCAATTCGTAGTTCCTCGTTTTTGATCTTTTTCTTTTTTTTCCAAATTTCAAAGAGTTTTTTTGCTTTCTCCTGAGTGTCGAGGGTATGGAGTGTGGAAATGAACGGTTTTCCAATCAGGTCGTCTTTACCGACAAATCCCAGAGTTTTTATCACCACATTATTACAGTCGGCGATTTTTCCATCAGTGGTAACCTTGTATGCAAGTATCGGGAGGTTTTCAAAATATTCTTTCAACTTGAATTTCTCTGCTTCCAGAGCATCCTCCGCATGCTTACGTTCGATCACCTCTGCTTGCATCTTTTTAGTAGCGTCGTTTAGTTCGAGGGTTCGTTCGGTCACCAACTCTTCAAGGCGATCACGATATTTCTTAAGTTCCAGATGAGTTCGAACCCTGGCCTTTACAATGGATGGGCTAAAAGGTTTTCTGATGTAATCAACTGCACCAAGTTCAAATCCTTTAGACTCGTCGCCTTCTTCGCCTTTTCCTGAGATGAAGATAAACGGGATATTTGATGTTTTCTGTTTTGCCTTCAACTTTTTGCAAACTTCGTAACCGTCCATCTCGGGCATCGAGATATCCATGAGTATCAGGTCGGGAGGGGTTTGAGATGATGCGATTCGCAGAGCATCTTTCCCATTCTCAGCCAAGACGCACTGACCAAAAGTAGACATTATCTTGCGCAATTTTTCTCTGCTGACAAGCTCATCATCTACAATAAGAATTCTCATGAAGTGTGATTTTCCTTTTGGGATAGCTGACCGATCTTTATTAAAATAACAATTCAAGTTTTATGGGTGCTCAGATTTTACCCATGATGGCGTTGATGGTCGGCACACCACAATTTTTTTCTTAACGAGCCTGAGAAAGATGGCCGCTCCGCTATTGCAAATTTATTTCGCTCCCACCAAAGGAAGAGCCATTTGGACGGAAAAAGTAGCCAGGAATGCGTTATCCAGGTAATGAGGCTCGCAGAAAACAGCTGGATATTCGCGCACACAGGTCTTTTTGATGAGTTCCTGGTCATCTGTTTCGCTCTCTTTCTTAAGATACAAGCGCTTTCCTTTATATCCTGGACCGTCTTCTCTGAAAAGAAATACTGCGTGGGGATTTTTTTGGGTGTTGGCATGGGTTAGTTTGTCCCCCATAATGAATGCAACACGTTCATCATCAATCACGTGGGGCTTTGTGTAAACAGCCGCGTTCACTTTGCCATTTTCATCCGCAGTGCTCAATACCCCAAACCCTTCCGTGCTCTCAAAATATTCCTTTAGTTCCATTTCCATACCTCCCTAATTTTGGACAATTCAGTCGATATCTTTGACAAATTCGATAACCCTAGCGTATTAAAATGATTAAGCTTTCTTGAATAAGAGCACAAATGAGTCATAATTGTCAACATGATCATCATTGAAACCTGTTTGGTTTTTCAGGAGACAAAGCCCTTTTGAGGGTATTGGGGATATTGAGTATAGGGCCTAAGTTAATTTTCCATCGGGGTGATAGGGTCAGGAAAAGAATTTTTGACCTAAAATGATCTTTCAAAGAAAAAGGACTTAACCGAAACGGTCTAACCCATTGATATTACTGGCGCGCCCAGCAGGATTCGAACCTGCGACCTACGGATTCGTAGTTCGTAAGCGAAATTCTATAAACTATTAAGATGTATATGAATATTTGAATTTACTTATTCTTTCTTGGTGCTGCACAAAGTATTCTTATAACACCTTGTTTATTCTTATCTTTTCTTGACTTTTCTGCAGTGCTGCAAGAGTGCCATACCATCATCCTCAAAAATGATGACGTCCTGCGAGCCCTTTTCCGCTGGGACAAATTTCCTGATGCCACTACTTTTGGGCGGATATTCCGCCTTTTTTCGGCACGCCATTGTAAAGAATTGGCGGACGTTGAAAATGC
>JAJDOH010000237.1 GCA_022340265.1 Deltaproteobacteria bacterium
TAATTGTGAGCGCTCCTGAAGATTACCATTTGGAAATAAAAGAGATTATAGAGGATTTGCGGCGGAACAATTCTGAAGATCTGGTGAACGAACCGGATTCCTTGTAAGCCTTTGTTGAAACATGCCATCCCTCACTACGATGGCCGTGATTTGGAAGTATTCCGCAAAGAATGATTCGGCCGGTCTTTTCAACCGCTTTTTCTGAGATGCCTCTCCATTATGATGGGTTTCTTCCCTGTAGTGTAACCTTTTTCAAGCCGCTTTTGTCTTCTAAGGTTACAGCGCTCACGGTATGTGAAGGGATGCCCACAAAATCTCCATGCCCGGAGTGGTGAACCCCAGTCCTCTCGACGCTCTTTCCGACCAGAGAGTCCCATGCAGTTGCCATTATCGCCGCCACTCACCTCTCGCATGGCTTGGCGGAAAGGAATGCGGAATGTCCTTCCGGCAAAAATAAATAAAGCCCGTTTTGAAGGATCCTATGAAGGTCTGCCTCGTCCTTGATGTGAATGATATTTGATTCGGGAAAAGGGCCGATATCCGCGCAAGCGGTTGGGCATCCCTGCATTGCAATAATCCAGTGGGGATCATCTTCGGGATCCACCATCAAGACTTCCTCGGAAAGCGCCCTTTGAATCTTGGTGGCCAATGCCGCCCGGTCGTATCCCGGGTTGCAGCCGCCACAATACTTAATGCCGATTCGCAGGGGAGAGACGTTCCGTTTATGTTCGGACATCACGAATCGTCCGCAATGCCGCAGAGCCTTTTGGCCGCCTTTTGTTTTTCCTTTAGGTTCACAAGGCGGGAGATCATGATGCGCTGGGCCTGGGGGGATCCCGCGCCATGCATGGATTCCGTAAGATACCCCACTGCAGCGGTACCCAGACAGAGATTTTCGATCAGCCGAAGGATTCGGAGGCGGTCTTCCGTGGGAACATCGGGATTCGTCTTAAAATATTTTTCAACCCATTTGGCGGTTTCGGAAGAACGCAGGTCCTTCTCCGAAGGCATTGTCACCATGAGGCCGCCGGCAATATCCTGGGCGAGCCTCGAAATTTCATAGGGGAAACGCGTCACATTGTGTTTGTGGATGTTGGCGAGCAGTGAGTTGACTGCGAATGTTCCGCTGGGTTCTTTATGTCCTTCCGAGGCGCAGGCGATGCAGCCGCAAAAAAGGGTTTCGTTCAGGTGATTCATTTCAATCACCTTGTCTTTGACGTGTGAAGCTCTGTCTGCGCCGTTATATTCGGCAATGGTCTGCGCCGCACCGATGAGAACGTCTCCCACGCCCACCTTGCACGCGTAACTCTGACGGTGATAGGAGGCAAAGTGTTCTACGAGCTGCCCGGCGAAGTCATATTCCTTATACATAAAAACCCGGTCCCAGGGAACGAAGACATTGTCAAAGACCACCAGGGCTTCGTGGCCTCCGTAAATAAGGTTGCCTTGATCCATGTTGCCGCTTTCGGCTTTTCGCGTATCGCAGGATTGCCGCCCCATGATGTAGAGGATGCCCTCGGCATCGCTTGGTAGCGCAAAGGAGACGGCGTAGTCCTCGTCCTCCTTTTTCATGGAAAGGGTTGGCATGACAATAATTTCATGGGAATTTACAGCGCCCGTTTGGTGGGCTTTGGCGCCTCTCACCACGATCCCGTCCGCCCTTTCTTCAACCACGTGCAGATAGAGATCCGGATCGTCCTGCGCATGGGGGGGCAGACGCCTGTCCCCTTTCGGGTCGGTCATGGCCCCGTCACAGGTGAGATCGTGTTCCTGAACATAAGCCAGATATTCCAGGAAGCGCTCATGATAGGAAGTGTTGTATTTTGCGTCCATATTGTAGGTGACAATGGAAAGGGCATTGAGACTGTCCATGCCCACACACCGCTGAAAACAGCAACCGGTATGACGTCCCAGCAGTCTTCCCATTTTGCTCTTTTTGACCAGGTCTTCCGTACTTTGATGAATGTGGGTAAAACGGTTGATCTTTTTTCCTGAGATGTGGGACGTTGCCAGCATAATATCCTGGTATTCCGGTCTCTGGGCCAGCTCATATGTCTTTGCGACGGCATTCATGGATGGCCGAATGATAGGGTCATCCACCACGTTTTCAAGTCTTTTTCCAAACATATAAACTTCAAGATTCAAATTTCGAAGGCTTTCTTCGTACTGCCCCGGTGTCATCATGGGAATATCCTGTTCCTTGGTTTCAAAACTGCTGGTTTCTCTCGCATGATATTTGAGTAAAACAATACCCCGTTCAGACTTCAATTTCAACTCTCAAATTCCATTGAAAATTATGATATTGACAAAATTGTGAAAATATGATGAACTAATCCACGAAATAAAACTGGCAAAGTGGTTTCCACCCACTGATATTTTCAAGGATATTGGCACATTGCAATTCAGAAACAAAAAAAATATCATTCATGGATGAAAGCAGACCAGAAGTCTTTACAAAACATGTTGACAAGGGGAGGTATTATCAAGGCAGCTGATTCAAGTTCAGATTATGATCTATAACCTATAGCGAAAATGTCGCTATTGATCGGGAACCCGTAAGCATATGCCCTCAAGAAACATAATGATCGTCGATGACGATCTGTCCATGACCCTCAATCTGGAAGAAATTCTAACCAATGGCGGTTATGAAGTGGTGGGTTCAGCTCACACCGGAGAGGCAGCACTGGAGATGGCAAGGCGGTATCATCCGGACCTGGTCATCATGGATATTAACCTGGGTCGCGGCATGGATGGTATTGAAGCCGCCGGGCAACTGCTCGATGAACTCAAAATTCCCTGTATTTTTATTAGCGGGCACGATAATCACGATTTTATTGAGCGCGCAAAAGAGTGCCGGCCGCTCGGTTATATTCTGAAACCAGTGAATGATCGCCAGATTCTAGCGGACATCGAAATAGCTCTTTCTGAAATAGAGGCCAGAAAGAAATGGGAGGATTTTTTTGTAACCGGATACCCTCCCGGATTTATCGAAAAATATCCTGACCTCACTCCAACGGAACTTCGTGTTGCCTACCAGATCAGCAACGAGAAAACGACCAAAGAGGTTGCAGAAGCTCTTTCCATCAGCGAAACCACCGTTCAGTG
>JAJDOH010000325.1 GCA_022340265.1 Deltaproteobacteria bacterium
GCTCAATGACCAGACTGTCCTTGCTCAGTTCATAGCCACGCCAGATATACTGGCTCAAAAAGGCGACATCCAGTGAGGCACTGGGGGCATCTTCAACCGCTTTGTCCGCCTCGGCAACGGTGGTGCCTTCACCCGGCGCCAGGGGTTCTTCCTCCGCTGCCGCTATGCTCAGTGGTATCAAAAAAAGGCATAGCAAAAGGGATAGGGCTTTCAAAATGAGATGAGACTTTTTCATTTTTTCTTTCCTCCTTTTCTTATTCGATTTTTGTTTGGCAAGCAGACCTGCAAAGGCCAAAATGTTGTGGGGGTCTTTCTATCTTAGCTATTTAGGAAATGTTCAATAGCACATCCTGAAAAAAAAACAAAGCAAAAATGAATTATGCGATGAAATTTTAAGTGACAGTAATTGATAGACTGTTTTATTCAAAGAACGTTTTGAGAGATTGTTAATAATATTGGTTTGTGAAACATTTGTTGAATTGGGAGATATTATTCGGAATTGAAATGTTTACGGTTAGCGAAAATCATATGATATGTATAATTATTAGTATAAATAAGTTAAGGCTGTATTTGGCGAGATGCATATCATCGCTGTGATGACAAGCCGTTGTTTCATTTTCTAACCAAGGTTCCAACAATCCTATTGAAGAAGGGCTTTTGTAAACATTTCTCTATTGAACAATATCGTTCACAAAATCAGCGGTGTTGCTTGAAGTATAAGTTGTTAAAAAATGGGAATTATGGTAGGAATTTTTTGCACGAACTTTAAAGTATTCTCATGCCAGTGGCGAATTTCCATGTTCCGCAAAGGCATGACCAGATTTTGGGCGGCAAATATGGATGCAGAAAAACAACCGTTTTTTAGTTGGGAAAAAGCGAAACGTCGATTTGGCCCCGAGGGAAAGATTCTGGTCTATTCCCTTTTTGTTGGTTTTGCGGCCGGACCGGCACTGGCGTTTCTGATTTTCACCCTGGCGGGAACAGTTCCCGAGGGGTATACGTTGACACAGTTTTACAGCGGTGTGCGTATGGATTTGATGCGTGGCATATGGATCGCCTGGGTGGTCGTTCTAGCCCCGTATGGCCTTGTTCAAATTTTCAGGATCAGCCGATGGGCGACGCGGTCTTTAAGACAATCCTTGTCGGTTTCAGGATCATAGCCACCCGGCTTTTTCGCCCGGGATATGGGTACAGGATCCATTGACATAGCAGAAATCAAGAGAGAGAGGAGTTTTTGTCAGTGATAAATTTGAAAACAGGAATTACGTTGATGCTGCTGGGTCTTTTCGGCGGAGTGATCGGTGGGTATCTCATTATGCAAATGACGCATAAAGCCGTTACAGCCGAACAATTCATCCTGGTGGACAAAAAGGGGAAAATATATGCCATGCTGGGAACCACAAACCTCGGTACGCCTTCTCTGGGCATATGGGATAAGGAAGGGAAAAACCGTCTGATCATAGGATTTGTGGGCGAAGATGTGCCGGGGATCGGCCTCAATGATGCGAAAGGAACCCGGCGCGCTGATTTTAGAGTAGCGCCCGATGGCAAGGCGGGCATCGTTTTTTATGATGAAACCGGCAATGCTGTGTGGAATGCACCCAGCAACCCGGAATCGGGCGGAAAATGATAATAGGGTTTTTTGAGTCACACTGAGTTGGGTTTTATGGCGGTATCAGGCACAATACCCAAATTCGATGCGTTCAAACAAAGTCGTTCTTCAAAAGCGTTCCGCAAAAGCCCGGGGCGCCGTCAGAGCCGTTTCTGGTTGCCCATAATCACTGCCATTGTCCTGGTCATGGTAGGGGTGGGGTCCCATATTACCGTTGAGATGGCCATGAAAGATATGCTTGCCGCCAAGCTGGAAACCATCCTGGCGGCAGATGTCACGGGCCTCGTTATCTGGCTGGAATCACAAACACAGGTGGTGGAGGAGCTGGTTCAGGAGCCCGAAATCGCCACCGCCATTCGTGATCTGACCGGTTTCAATCACGTTAAGAAAGCCGCGCCCCACCAATCTAGAGACATTCCGTCTCTTGAGGAGGTTCGAAAGATCCTGTTGCCTGTTTGCAGAAGACACGGCTATGCGGATTTCCTCGTCCTTAACCGAAAAGGGAACATTGTTGCCTCCTCAGAAGAGGGGTATTTGGGGAAGCCCCTTGCACCCCATCAACCCGACATCTCAAAACAAGTTCTGTCAGATCGGCCCGTCATTACAAGGCCTTTTGAGTCCGCTCTTCCCATACCCGATGATCAGGGAACTTTGAAGCGTGGCCGGCCGGTGATCGTTGTTTCCGCGCCTGTCTATGGTCCGGAGGGCCGAATCGCCGCCGTGCTCGCATTCCTGATTCGACCGGAAAGGGATTTTACAGGTATCTTGACCAAAGGACGTCCGGGAAGAAGCGGCGAAACTTATGCTTTTGATGCGAAGGGCGTAATGATTTCACAGAGCCGTTTTGAAGATCACCTTAGGAGTGTCGGTCTGCTTTCAAAAGACCCCCATGTTCGTTCCATTCTCAATGTGGAGATCCGGGACCCCGGCGGAAATCTGCTGGAAGGATTCCGCCCCAGGCCTCGTTCCGAGCAGCCGCTCACGGTGATGGCAGAACGTGCAGTAAAGGGGGAGGATGGTATCAACGTCAACGGTTACCGGGACTATCGGGGCGTGCCGGTTATCGGCGCCTGGGTCTGGTTGAAAGAATACGGGTTCGGGGTCGTCACCGAGCTCGACGTTTCGGAAGCCTTCAGGGCCTTAAGGATTCTTCGTTACGTGTTCGGTTTGCTTTTCGGCCTCCTGCTGCTGGCCACCCTGGGTGTCCTCTTTTCCTCCCGTATTATTTCCGCGCTGCACCTTCGAATGGAGCGGCTGGGGCAATACACTCTGGAGAGAAAACTGGGCAGAGGAGGAATGGGAGCCGTATACCTGGCACGGCATGCCATGCTTCGTCGGCCGACGGCTTTAAAGATTCTGAGACCGGACCGGATCAATGAAGATGTGCTTGCGCGATTCGAACGTGAAGTGCAGATTACGAGTCAATTGACGCATTTGAATACCATTCGCATTTACGACTTTGGCCGCACCCCGGACGGTACATTTTACTATGCCATGGAATACCTTCCCGGTGTGAATCTGCATACCCTGGTCAAAAAAACCGGCCCGTTGCCCGAATCCCGCGTAATTCACATTCTGCTGCAGGTTTGCGCTTCATTGAACGAAGCCCACAACGTGGGTTTGATTCACAGGGACATCAAGCCCGAAAATCTCATCATTTACGAGCGTGGCGGCGACTATGACATGGTCAAGGTTCTGGACTTCGGACTGGTTAAATATGCTTCCGCAGGGGAGACGTCCGAAGATTCGAGCATGGAGTTGCCGGCGGGAACGCCCCAGTATCTTTCTCCTGAAGGCATTCAGAATCCTTCAGAAATAGACGGTCGGGCAGATCTCTATTCGGTGGCGGCAGTGGCCTACTTTCTGCTGACCGGTGAGGACGTTTTTCCTGGAAAAAACCCCATCGATATCTGCCGTAAGCAGATCAATGATGTGCCTGAACCGCCTTCCAAGCGTCTGGGAAGGCCCATCAGCGGTGATCTCGAAAGTGTTTTGATGAAATGCCTTGAGAAAGACCCGAAAGATAGACCGGAAGATGCCGTTGCGCTGATGCACGAACTTGAAGCTTGCAAGGATGCCGGAGGGTGGACGATGGCGGAGGCAAAAGCGTGGTGGGAAGAGATCGGGGATGCGCTGGTTCAGGATGAACTGGTAAGCGGTGAACGTCCCGATGTTTCAGAATCCATGATGCAGGTGGATTTAAAGGGACGCGAAAAGGGATAGCATTCAGTTGGCTCCCATCAGTCGTCCCACATGCCGTTTGGTGTTTTCCCAGATGGAGGGAGGCTTTCCGGCGGCTTCAATGAGATGCATATTCTGACCTTCCACCGTGAATTGTCTGAAATGCACCACCTGCTCTTTGGCATCGTAAATGACCAGGGTGGGTTTCGCCGATAGGTCACGGGGCAGCCCGACGCTTCCTGTATCGACGATGGCCCGCCTGCCTTTGAGTTCAAAGCTGTCACTTTGGGGATGAATGAATTTGATGCGTCCGAACCGTTTCTGAAGGAAGATGGTGGGGAGATGGGAATGTCCTACAAAACAGACACGTCCCTTCATAATGGAAAAATTGTTCTGAACGTCATGCCAGGCCGTGTCCGTAAAGGAATGGCGCCGTGTGAGGTAGTGCCATTGGTCCGCCTTGGTGAGAGAGGCATGAACGAATTCCATGCCGTTTTCCCGATGGTAAAGGGGCAGGTTCTGCAGCCAGCGCAGGTTTTCTTCCAAAAGCATGGCGCGGGTCCGTTCGATACCCCGAACCGCCCGCTCCGTATGGCTTTTCTTGTACTCCGTCAGCCCCGCCACCGCCCAGTCATGATTACCCGCCACCACCGGGCATGCTAATTCCCGCAGTTTTTCGATGCATTCGTTGGGTGAATCACCGTAACCCACCACGTCTCCACACGCGAAAATGCCATCCACTGCTTCCTGATCAATGATTTCAATGGCCTTTTCGAGAGCAGGGAGATTCCCGTGAATATCTGAGATGACCGCTATTCGTTGCATACCATTATCCTGAACCCAGCATCCACCCTTTTTGGAAACGAAAGAAATAAGGGTTGGATCGCAATATAAGACTTGTTTCTGGGTCTGCAAAAAGGAAAAGCCCCGGCCGCACTTATGCGGCGGGGCAGTGATTCAAATTTTTATTGAAGCTACACCGCTTCGCGCCTGGCCTGCTTTTCAATAATCAGCGATTCTCTGGCCATAATGTCCGTCAGGGAATCCCGGTCACCGTGGGCTTCGGCATGCTCCCGCAGCTCCTTGTTTTCCATTCGGATTTGAGCGATGTGCCAGATGATCCAAAGGGCAAGCCCGATGACTAAGAATAACCACTCCCACCCCACAAAGGGGTAAAGAGGTCCAAGATCAGCAACGTTACCGGTCCAGTCTACAAAGTTACCTGTTGTCATTAAATGTTCCTCCTTAATGCCCGAAATGACGGGCAGTCCGTATTACTTGATGTAACCTGAAGCCCTTGCTTCCGCCCGTTCAGAATCGAGAATTTCGGCCACTGCCCGATCGTATTCCAGATTAGACTGGAAGTCCAGACCCATCAACTCCACCCGCTTGGGCACACGGAGCATGCCGACCGCCTTGAAGAACTTGCTGAGAATATAGGCGGGCAGAAAACCGAGAACACCCCACATGATGAAGGCACCGATGAGGTTTCCCCAGGGGCTGACGTGTGCATAATCCGGGTTCGGTGATGAAGGATATCCCCAGAGCATGAATCCGGCGATCACCACGCCGAGCCAGCCGGTGTAACCGTGAACCGCACAGGCGCCCACCGGATCATCGATCTTGAATTTTCTTTCCACCCAGTAGTGCATTTTATAGGCCCAGACGGCGCCGACGATACCGATCAAGAATGCCTGCATGGGCGAATAAAGATCGTTGCCAGCCGATGCGGCGATAATGCCCGCCAGGTATCCGGAGTAGGTCCAGAATGGGTCGCCCTTGGAAATGATATAGGCCGCCATAAACCCGCCCGACATGCTCATGATGAAATTGAAGGTGATGGCCGAAAGGGTTGTGGGTGCCAGATAGATGTTGGTGGCCGAGAAAAAGACGCCGTCACCCGCCTGAACATCAAACATCGGGATATTACAGGCCACGTAGAATCCCCAGAAACCGCACAGAATAAGAAAGAGACCAATGGTGGTGAGCCAGACGTTGTTTCCTGGGATATCCCGGGGCGTGCCGTCCGGCGCAAATTTTCCGATACGGGGGCCAAGGTTGACCAGAATGCCAAGGCAGGCACCACCTCCGATGGCATGGATAACGCCTGAGGCGTAAGCGTCATGATATCCCAGAAGCTGTACCATCCATCCATCCGGATGCCATCCCCATGCAGCGTCGATGATCCAGGTAAAGGACCCGACCATCACGGCGAGAATCCAGAAGGCGCCGGACCGAATGCGTTCGATACAGGCGCCTGAAACGATGGACGCAACTGTCCATGAAAAGAGCAGAAATGCCGCCCAGAAAACGCCGTTGATTCTTGCCCAGCCCGCGGTGTCTGCCGCGGTGAGCGCTGCCTGGACCGGGGGCCCGCCCATATGGGTGGCCATGAGCTCACTCCAAGGCGTGGCCCAGGGAGCGGACACGACCGGACCGGTGATCCAGGGCCCGTTTGGCCATGCGAAATATATCCACCATCCAAAATAATAAAAAGCGAGGCTTACCAGGGGAATGACCATGGTGTTTTTCATGAGGGTGTGATGCTTGTTCTTTTCTCGCGTCGCACCCACCTCGTACATACAGAATCCCACGTGTATAAAGAACATGAACACCACGGTGACCCAGTAGTAAAATTCAGTGAAAAGAATACCTAGTGCAGACAGTTCGTTTTCCATTTAACCCATTTCCTCCTTAGTTGTTTTTTTCAGCGCTTCAAAGGTCTTGCCCGGTGTTTGTGATAGGTTCTGCATTAGAATGCTATCGAAAGTGTTACCCCGCCAAATAAATGATCCGCACTGTTGCT
>JAJDOH010000093.1 GCA_022340265.1 Deltaproteobacteria bacterium
GTGTGCTGAACATGGACGCATCAACAGTGAACAGAGCTTTAAAACGCATCGAAAAGAAGGGCTGGTTGAAAAGCCAACCCAGCGGCCAGGGAAAAAGCCTGATTGTTTCGTCCACAAGTGAAGGCTTGTCGCTCTTACAACATGTGTATCCGGATTGGAAGAGGGCTCAGAAAAAGGCTGAAGAACTTCTAGGCGAGGAGGCCGTGCGGGTTTTATGTGGGGCGGGAGATAAAATGCTTCTGGAGGGACTGACCCGGTATTCCCCGTAGAGATTTTTTTTGATTTTAAAATTGCATATACAATAAAGGAGGGAACATGGATCTAAAAGAACATCCTACGGTAAAGGCTTATTTGAAAAGTGGAAAGAGACATAACAATTTAACCAAAATCCTTAAATCCTCCGAGTTGAAAGCCATTGCCAAAGAATGCGGGGCTGATGACACGGGGCTGGTTGATATACAGCGGGAAACCATGAAACCCTATCTGAAAGACCTTGATTGGACCATGCCCGGTGTAAAAACCATTTTAGTTTTGGCGTGGGGGTTAAACCAAGCCCAGATGCAAAGCCAGGCCCATTCATTGGCTGATATTGAGTTAAAGCATGGGTGGACCAATGCCAATGAAAGTGCACGGGCTATAGCAGCAAAAATACGGCAGACGGGTGCTATGGCACTCCATATGCCCGCCGGCTTTCCATTTGAAACCAGCCGTTGGCCGGGAGGGGTGTGGCTCACCGCAGACAAAATATTTGCTGTGGAAGGGGGACTGGGTCACATGGGAATAAACCGCCTGGTACTCCATCCGAAGAAAGGAGCAGCAGTTGTTTTGGGAAGCGTACTGGTAGACAGGGAATGTGATGTCTACGATCAGCCGCTGGATTACAACCCCTGTATAGATTGCCGCCTCTGCTTGTCCGCCTGCCCTGTGGGAGCCGTTAAAAAGGACGGATTCGATTTCATGGCATGTTATACCCATAACTACCGGGAGCGCCTGGGGGGGTTCCAGAATTGGATAGAGCAAATTGCAGCCAGCAGGAGCGCAGCCGATTATCGAAGCCGGGTTTCAGATGCTGAAACCATCACCATGTGGCAAAACCTTGCCATCGGGGCACAAACACGGTGTGACAGGTGTATGGCTGTTTGTCCGGCGGGTGAGATGGCCATAGGGAGTTATTTGGAAGATCGTGAAGGATATATTGCCCATATTGTGAAGCCCTTTAAAGATAAGGAAGAGACGATTTATGTGGTTCCCGGTTCAGACGCGCATCATTATGTGACGGAGCGTTTTCCGCATAAGAGAGTGAAAACCGTTTCCAACGGAACACGTCCGTCCTCCGCCCAAAAATTTTTAGACAATTTGCCCCTGTTTTTTCAGCCCGGCCAAGCCAAGGGACTGAACGCCACTTATCACTTTACATTCAAAGGCGCGGAAAACCTTACGGGAACGGCAGTGATAAAGGAACAGCGCATTACGGTTACCATGGGCCACATCGGCAAGCCGGACCTTAAGGTGGTTGCGGATAGTGACACCTGGATAACCTTTCTGGCCAAGGAAAAGAACCTGCTGGCCGCACTGGCAACCCGGAAGATTAGAATCAAGGGTTCGCCTTTATTGATGAAGAAGTTTGCAGCTTGTTTTCCTTCCTGAACTGAGTAAAAATTAATGATTGAGGAGATTGGCTATATTGCTCAACCGCCGTTTCAGGATGATTCTTGAACAGTTTGCTCATCCCTCCGTTTTTGAAATCGATCAATGACAATATAAGCTATTGTGCCAAAACCGATCGACAGACCTAGCACCACATATTCCATCCATCTGGGCCACGGTATTTCCATTTTAATTATCCTCCTTGCATACAGTTAATCACGAGGTCCACATTTCCTCTTGGAAATTGTGAACACCATTTATGATGTAAAACCTGTGGCGCAGAATAAGGAAAAATTTAACTTCGTACAATTAGAAAATTTTGATATTATCTTTTGAAAATATAGAATTGTGGGGTGGGAATTATGGATTGGCTGAATTATCATCATTTGCACTATTTCTGGACAGTTATGCAGGAAGGAAGCATAACCGCAGCCTGTAAAAGGCTCCGGCTTTCACCTTCTACCGTCAGCACGCAGATCGGTAAACTTGAAGAAACGCTGGGCGGCAAACTATTTCGAAAGGTGGGTCGAAATCTGGAACCCACCGATATGGGACGTCTGGTATTTCGCTATGCGGATAGCATTTTTTGCCTCGGGAGAGAGATGATGGAAACGGTGCGGGGGCATGTAACCATGAGACCGTTGTCACTAAGAGCCGGAATTGTAAATGTTTTGCCAAAGCTGATTATCTGCAAATTACTGGAACCGGCCATGAATCTTTCAGAGAAAGTTCATCTGATTTGTCACGAAGACAAAGAAGAGCGGCTGCTTGCCGGACTGGCTGTGCACGAAATTGACGTGGTCCTGAGCGATTCCCCTGCCCGAAAAGGCTTGAACATAAAGGTCTACAACCATCTGCTTGGAGAATGTGGCATCACATTTTTTGGGGGCGGCAAACTGTCAAAGAAGTTCCAAAAAGGGTTTCCCAAATCGCTTGATGGAGCCCCCATGCTCTTTCCGTTGGATACAACCACAATCAGAAAAGGCTTGGAAAGATGGTTTGAATCACTCAATTTACAACCGATGATTGTGGCGGAATTTGAAGACAGCGCCCTGATGGAGGCATTCGGCCAAAACAACCACGGGATTTTTGCGGTCCCTTCAGTTATCGAAAAAGAGGTGCAACAAAAATATCAAGTTGAAATTGTGGGAAGAACTGATGCCGTTCGCGAACGGTTCTACGCAATTAGCTATCAACGAATCATCAAACATCCCGCAGTCACAGCCATTACGCAAACGGCAAGACGGGATTTTTTTATTAAACCAAAACCAGTTTCAACTTAGAAGCGAGCTATTGATACTTTTTTAAATCATATTTGTCAGCCAATGCAACCCTTTCATCTGCTGGAAGAGATGTCATGTATCTTTTCCACCCGGGACACCACCCGGCGTGCCATCTCCATATACGGCCTAAAAATGATTTGGGGTTATTATCGTATTTCGCCCTGAAACTACAGTTCTCACAGTTATGCGCACCCATTGGGAAACCTCCTTATCAGCTGATGTATCTTTACATCCGGATGATACGTTCTCCCTACACATCCGCCTGCCACGAAATTTCAAATTGTCCCTTAAAAATAGCCTGTTTTTAGTTTATCAGATTCTCATCGTGTAACAACAAAAAAAGTAGAACAAACTTTTGGCCGGCGAAGCACCCAAAGTGTTTTCGTGAATAAAAGCGGAGTTGCGATCGTTGACATCTGAGTTTACTTTAGGCTTGAAAGGAAGCGCTGCTCTCGGAAACGAGATGAGTTCCTCCAGGGTATTCTCATAACGGGCAGGCAGGTCGCTGAGCGTGCCACCCTTTTTCTGACGGTAGGCCTGCCGCCAGGCGGCCAGGGCCTCCCGGTCCGCAAAGGATATGATTTCCGAAAGGTCTTTTTCTTGAATCGCTTTTAAAGATGAAAAAAAGTTTTGACATCCGAATCAGAAAAACCTTAACATTAATATTAATAATATTCTTACGAAAAACTAATATTTTTCCAACACAAACCGATTAGGAGAGGAGAAAGATATGGCTCTTTTATCATTACCCAAAGGCTTGTCATGGGGAAGCGGACTGGCCATTGGTGCGGCAAGCGTTATTCTGGCGCCGGTTGTTTTGCCGGTGGTGGGAGGCGTTTTAAAGTCTCTGACAAAGGCGGGCATCAAAGGCGGCATGGTTCTCTACGAAAAGGGGAAACTCTTTGCGGAAGAAACCAAAGAGACCGTTGAAGACCTGACGGAAGAGGCGAAGGCGGAGTTGAAGGCGGGGTCAAAAGCCGTTGCCGCACCCAAAAAAGCGGCTGCTAAATAGAGCAATCGTCCATGACATTGCCTGAAGCCCATATCGGGCACCAGACCGCTGAACGTGTCAGAATCAAAATTCCCTCCCAATTGGGCGATGAGGCATATTTTTCAAGGGTCGAAGAATGTCTTTTAAAGGGCGGGGCCTTAGGAGCCGTTCAGGTAAATCCGCGAACGGGGAGCGTTCTGATCACTGGATCCCGAACGGATCTCAAAAGAATCACTGCGCTTGGGGAAAAGAACGCCCTTTTCAAGCTGCAGGATTCCGCGCCGAAGGTTGAGTCGCTCTCCCAAAAAATAGCAGCGCCCATTCGCAATCTGGGGCGTTCCATTGACCGTTTTTCAGGGGGAGAATTGGATCTGTCCGGAGCGGTATTTCTGGGCCTCATCGGTTGGGGGGTCACAGAGCTGGTCAGAGGCAACTTTGCGGCACCGCCCTGGTATGTTGCTTTCTGGTACGCTCTTGGAATTTTCACCAAGTCCCTTTCAGGTAAAACGGAATAAGTTGCGGACCAAAATGGCGTTTGCCTAAAAAGCCTTTCGAATCTCAGCCGATCCGAAAGGCTTTTTTATTTTCTCACGTGAACGGGCTGCTGCCCGCGGCTATCTTATCATTTTTTTCCGTATCGTCCTGTCATATGGGGGATTAAATCTTTCGGGCTATCCACTGGCCGAAATAAGAAGAATACGATGGTACGCGTTGTACACTCCAATTTACCCGGCAGAGGCAGGTTCAACGTTGAAGGGCTCCAAGGATCCCCAGCTCTAAAGGATTGGCTGGAGAACAAGCTTGTTAAACAATATGGAATGCTTCGAGCCTCCGCCAACACCGTCACCGGAAATATCCTGGTTCAGTTTGATCCCCAAAAAGATCATGAAACCATTCGAAACGTCATCAAGTATGTCACCTCAAGAAAGCCGGGGCAGGATGCAGGCCGGCCCCGACCTATCGAGTCCACCCTGACGCTTGTCAAGAAAAAGGCGGCAGTGCCTGAAAAAACAAAGCTCCAGGATGACCAAACACTTTTCGCGCTGAAACAGAAAGTCAAACAAGTTCTTTCACCCATTCGTCCCCAACCCATCGAAAAATGGCACACCTTGACGGTTGAACAGGTTCAGGTATCCGTCAATTCACGACTCGATCTGGGAATATCCCTCAAACAGTTCCAAAATCGCATAAAGCGTTACGGTCCCAATGCTCTACCGGAGTCAAAACCGAGGTCACGGTGGGAAATTTTTGCGGGCCAGTTCGTATCTCTTCCGACGGCGCTTTTGGGAGCCGCCGCCGGTGTGTCCCTTCTGACCGGCGGACTCGTTGACGCAGTGATTATTATGGGTGTTGTGGTGGCCAATGCCGGTATTGGATATGCCACTGAAAACGAAGCGGAAAAAACCATTCAGTCGCTTAAGCAGGCGGTTCACCCTTCGGCTGAAGTAATTCGGGAAGGGCGGCTCCAAAAAATCCCCGTGGAAGATGTGGTCGTCGGCGATGTTTTGGTACTGAAGCCGGGCACCTATGTGGGGGCCGATAGCAGAATAGTTCAGGCGGATCGCCTCAGTATCGATGAGTCGGCACTCACCGGTGAAAGTATGCCGGTCTATAAAAAACCGACAGTCCTTCGTCTGGAGAACATGCCCGTCGCCGACCGGGTGAACATGATATTTCGTGGAACGTTAGTGACTGGAGGGGAAGGTCTTGCCATTGTGGTGGCCACGGGGGCCTATACGGAAATCGGACGGCTTCAACTGTTGCTGGACAACACCTCCCGGCCCGAGTCTCCCATGGAGCGGCAACTGCGGGTCATGGGGAATCAACTGGTCATTGTGAGCGGGGGTATTTGCGGCATTGTTTTTGTTATGGGTTTCTTGAGAGGATATGGGTTTCTCCAAATGCTGCGCATGGGGATATCCCTGGCTGCCGCTGCTGTGCCTGAAGGACTCCCGGCTGCCGCCACCATCAACTTTGCCCTGGGCATTCGAAAGATGCGGCAGCACAATGTACTGGTTCGACACCTTCAGGCCATCGAAACCCTTGGATCCGTTCAGACCGTCTGCTTAGATAAGACCGGTACCATCACAGAAAACCGAATGACGGTGGTCACCTGTTATGTGGACTTTCAGCGTTTCCATATTACGGAGCACCATTTTGCCACCGAGCAGGGTCCCTTCCCACCCTTGGAAAACCGTGAAATCGAGAAGTTGGCATCGGTGTTGGCGCTCTGCAATGAGTCTGTCATCATCGGCAGAAATGCTGACAGCACCTATGAATTGAAGGGTTCTCCCACGGAAAACGCCTTGGTTCATTTTGCAATACGCGCGGGAATCGATGTGAGCGGTTTAAGGGAAGGGTATCCCCTGGAGAAAGTCAATTACAGGGCCGAAAACCGCCTTTACATGAGTACCCTGCACAAAACACCAAAGGGGGGCAGGAAACTGGCCGTTAAAGGAAGCCCCGCCGGCGTTCTCGAATTGTGCGGGTGGCATATGGTCAACGGCAGGCGAGTGGTATTGAAGGAAGCGAAACGGCTGAAAATAGAGACGCAGAATGAGCGCATGGCCGGCGAGTCTTTGAGGGTCCTGGGCGTGGCCTGTGCTGAAAGTGAAACCGATACCGCGCTGGAAGACCTGGAGGGCCAGCTGACCTGGATCGGGCTTGTGGGCATGGTCGATCCCATACGGGAAGGTGTCGCGGAACTGATCCAGGCTTTTCATGGCGCAGGGATCGAAACGGTTATGATCACCGGGGACCAGAGCCCCACCGCCTATGCCGTGGCGGAGAAGCTGAAGCTCAGTCGGAATGACCGTCTGGCCATCCTGGATTCCATGGAGTTTACCAGTGTCCAGCCGGACGTCATGGAAGCCCTGGTCCGAAAAGTCCATGTATTTTCCAGAGTGACACCGGCCCATAAGCTCCAGATTGTCCAGGCCCTTCAGGGGGCGGGTCGGACAGTGGCCATGACCGGCGACGGCATTAATGACGCGCCAGCCCTGAAAGCCGCGGACCTGGCCATTGCCATGGGCCACGGAGGAACCGATGTGGCCCGGGAGGTGGCCGACGTGGTGCTGGAGGACGACAATCTTGAAACACTGATCATTGCCGTCAGCAACGGCCGCAATACCTATAAGAACATTCGAAAATCGGTGCATTTTTTCCTCTCCACCAACCTAAGTGAAATCATGGTCATGTTCTCAGCCATGGCCATGGGCATCGGATTCCCCCTCAATGTCATGCAGCTTCTCTGGATCAACATTATATCGGACATCTTTCCCGGGCTGGCCCTCTCCATGGGAGAACCTGATCCCGATGTTCTAAAAGAACCGCCCCGGGATCCGGATGCGCCCCTTTTTGGCAAGAACGACTATAAAGAGATGGCCTACGAGTCGGGAATCATCAGCGCCGCCACCATGGGCGCCTATGGTGTGGGCATCGGGGTATACGGTATGGGCGCGAAAGCCACTTCCCTGGCGTTTCAGAGCCTGACCTTTGGTCAATTGCTTCACGCCGTCAGCTGTCGATCGGAATCCCGGGGGATTTTCAGCAAGAACAGGCCCCCATCCAATCCCTATCTCAATGTGGCCATCGGGGGGTCCCTGGCACTTCAGGTGATGACCATGGTGGTTCCGGGTTTGAGACAGCTTCTGGGTGTTACACCTCTGAACCTTTTTGACGTGGCGGTGATCGGCGGAAGTTCGGTCCTGCCGCTGGTCATCAACGAAACCAGGAAAGAAAGAAAGAGCAAGGTGGGCAATGAGAAATAACTTCATGTTTACGTCCGAGTCGGTAACCCCGGGGCATCCCGATAAACTCTGTGACCAGATCAGTGATGCCATTGTCGACCATTTTCTGCGGCAGGACCCCTGCGCCCGCGTTCGGGCTGAATGTACTGTAAGCCGGGGCATTGTTTTTATCGCGGCCCGGTTTTCCACCAGCGCAAAGGTGGATCTGCCCCATGAAGCCCGCAAAGTCATCAAACGGGTGGGGTACGACCAGGAGGATTTCAATTCCAAGACCTGCAGCATTTTGACGTCGCCCCAGGGGTTTCCCCCGCAGAAGAAAGCCCAATTTGATGAGCATGGCCTGACCGAAAAAGAGATCGCCCGAATTCCGGTGGACAGTCAGGTCACGGTCTTCGGCTTTGCCTGTGATCAAACCCCGAGCCTGATGCCGCTTCCCATATGGCTGGCCCACAAGATGGCAAGACGCCTGGCGGCGGTTCGAAAAGAGGGGGTACTCCCCTACCTGATGCCCGACGGCAAGGTTCAGGTAGGTGTCGAGTACCGAAAAGGGAAACCGTTCAGGGTGCACAGTGCCACGATCACGGCCAGCCAGCGAAGTTCCCGCAAACCGACCTTAAAGCAGCTGAGATCCGATATCATAGAGGTCGTTTTTGCGCCGATCTTTGATGATGAGGCGGTTAAACCGGACGGCAAAACCCGTGTTTTCATCAATCCTACCGGTGTGTTTCTGGGGGGACCTTCCCATCATTCGGGCCTCACCGGGCGAAAAAATGCAGTGGATACCTATGGGGAATTTTCACGGCACAGTGGTGATGCTCTCAGCGGAAAGGATCCCATGCGGATTGATCGGGTGGGAGCGTACGTGGCCCGTTACGCGGCCAAGAATGTTGTGGCCGCCGGGCTTGCCACCGAATGCGAAGTGGCCTTGAGTTATTCCATCGGCATGATCAAACCGGCAAGCCTGCAGGTCAATACCTTCAGCACTTCCAAGAAAACGGAAGCGGAAATTCTAAAACTGGTCCAAACCCATTTTGATTTCAGGTTGGGTGCGATTTTGAAACAATTTAACGTGCGGCATCTGCCGTCATTACACCCGGAAGGCTTTTACCGAAGACTGGCTGCCTACGGGCACGTGGGGCGAGATGATATGGAACTTCCATGGGAAAAGACCGACAAGGCCAAATTGCTCGCCTCGTCGTAAATGAAAGAAGTGAGGGCAACGGCTGTATCAGATCAATGCAGCCAGAAAAGAGAGACCGGTTCCTTCCAGCGCCCGTCCCACGGCCCATCCGCAAAAGGCCTTGCTGAGCACATGTCCGGCCTTTGAGCTTGATTCATGAACGGCATGGTCCATGCTGAAGGTTTGGGTTTTATCAAAATGACCGTTTTCCGTCAAAATGGACGGGATCCGCTCACTGAGCAATCGGCCTGGCTCATATTTTACCACGATGCTCCCCGTGGCGGTGTTGGCACGAATACTTTCAATGCCTTCAATTTCGCTTAAAAGGGCTTGAATGTTTCTTGCCTTCTCGGGGTGCCCCTTTATGGCGGGAATCTTTATCCGCAACCTTCCCGGAACGCTGTGCATGTAGTATCTCATGGTTTGTTCCTCCACCGGATTGATTACATGCCGCAAATTTTAGGGGTGTTATGTTAGACAAAAATTAGCGAAGGATTAAACTTATGTTTTTTTTAAGTGAAAGGGGGGAAAGTTAAACGAAAGGATTAAATTTGTGGTTTTGATTCCGGGCGGAAAGTCTCTGTCAGATAATTTTCAAAACACGGCTTGTGAGAAGGCCGCCAATCACCCCTGCAAGCAGGCCGATGGTGATGGTAAGCGCATAATGCCCGATGCCATGACGCGTTTCATTTTCTTTTGGGACAACAGCCTCTTTCTTTGCCAGCGGATCCTTTGCCACATCCATCAAATCTCTTTTTTTTGCCATTTTAGTTTGTTCTCCCATCAGATAATTTCTTTGCTCAGGCGCCTGATTTCCCTGGCAGCCTCGCTGTTGGGCGCATATGTCAGGACCGATTGGCCTGAGATCATGGCTTCAACAAAGGCGACCCGCTGAGAAATTTCAGATTCAAACAGCGCCATGCCGTAGGTCTCCAGCGCCTCTCTTGCTTCCTTTCCCACACGGGTTCCCACAATCTTTCTGCAAATCAGCAGCTTGGCTTCCATGCGGTGGTTTCGTTTTCTGGTTTCAGGGAAAAGAGAAATGGTCTCTTTGCTGGACCAAATGTCCAGGGGGCTTGGCGCTATGGGAACAATGGCCAGATCGGAAATGGCTAAAATGGCCTGAGTGATCTCACCGATTGCCGGAGGGGCATCAATGATCACATGGTCCGTTTTCTTGGCCAGAGATTTCCTGTCACCCAACAACGAGGCAGATGGGCAGTGTTTCACATCAAACGGATGATTGTTCAATATGGACTGCCATTGGAGAACGCTTCCCTGCGGGTCTGCATCCACCAGCACAACACTGTACCCTTTTTCTGAAAGGGAGTTGGCCAGGTTTACGGCAATGGTCGTTTTACCAACTCCCCCCTTTTGATTGACCAGGCTGATGATCATGATACCCTCTGATTCCTTTTTTGTTAGGATAATATTTGATTAGAAATGTAGGGTCAAGGCATATTCCATAAGGCGGTCCAATTGAAAGTTTTAAATGAATTTCAGTCAATTTTATGATATTAAAGGAGCTTGCAGCCATATATGGTGCAACACGCAAGGAGGCGGAAAAATGAAAAGTGAGAAAAATGTAACGGGCGGCCACGCTCGGGTTGTCAGTGCCGTACCGGGAAGAATTCGCGTCAAAATTCATCGGACAAAGCGAAACCCGGCGCTGATGAACGAAGTCAAGAAAAACATCGGTTCACAGGAAGGAATCCAAGACGTCCGGCTCAACAACCACACCGGCAGCGTTACCGTCAGGTACGATCATGAACGCCACACCAAAGAAACCGTTATGAAGCTCCTGGAAGACTTTGACACGGTGTTTCAGTCTCTGGGGCGGGAGGCGGAGTTTGAGAAACCCGAGGATGGCGCTGATACGACTCTTGCTTCAGCGGGGTTTGTTGAAGCCCTTAATGATCTTAACCGGCGTATTTACGGTAAAACGGGTGTTCCCATCAACCTGAAAATCCTTATGCCGGTTCTCTTTGCAGGCGCCGGTCTCTGGTCCATCAGCAGGCGAGGTCTGATGATCGAAGCCGTTCCGGGGTGGCTGTTCCTTTGGCTTGCCTTTGATATGTTTGTGAAGCTGCATCCGAGCCACATCGCAAAGACCGGTTAGACCCGACCACGGGAAGAGTCCACTTAGTTTTCCACCAGGTAGGCGAAACCCTTCTCAGTAGCGTCGCCAAATCTCAGCACATCCCCTTGCGGAGGATGCTACTGATCCTATTTTTGAATATCAGAAATGACACATTTTGATCTCGTTCCCGGAAAGAGGCTGATACCTTCTTTTCCTTCGAGGTATTCCAGGAGATCCACCAGCTCGTTCTGGGCTTCCGCCAAACGACGCCGACCGGAAAGATTTCTTGGCTGGGTCGCTTTCCGCAGCGCCGTAAGTGTTTGTTTCACCGCTTCACTATCGGCTAAGGGTGGCACGGAAAGTTGTTCTCGAAATGTGTAATAGGGAATGGTGTCCAGTTCCACCCCATACTGGCCGTCAAAGCGGTGCATCACAAGCTTGCCCAGGGCCTTTTGTTCGGGTCGGAAGAAGTTGAAGGCACCAAGAGGATATTGCGGTGTTGCAAATGCATTGTGTACCGCTTCCGTGAGACGGATCACTTCGGGGTCCTGAGCATGGGTGCCGTATCGGTTCATGGCGGCCACCCATCCGAAATAGCGGACAATGAGATAGAGGGTCTCATCCGCATAGGAACCGTCGGGATAACGTTTTCTGAGCACCCGAAGGCCGTTTAACGCCAAAATGCTGTAGATGCGGTTTTGAAGATCCTCGCATGCCGACAAAAAAGGGTAAACGTACAGGGCCACCATGCGCTGGCGGGTCGCCATCCGTCCCTTCTCGCGTTCGTGCGCCCATGTCCAGATGGCCCAGACGGCCGGAATTACACCGATTAACCAATTCATAACATACCCTTTTTGTATTAAGAAATCCGGAAGCAGGCCCGTTTTCAGCACACGACTTTGGCGTCAAAAATAGTACTAAACTGAAGGTGAGTCAACTCCTTTCGGCAATGAAGCGGAGGGTTTCCACGCCGCTATGTCCTCTGAAGAGAGATTTCAGAGAGAGAACCTATCAATGGCCGCCCAGCCTGTCTCATTTGCCGCAAAAAGATGCATGTTTACGTGCGGGGAGAAGATTTTGTAAGATTCTTTTTCCAGGGCTCTTTAAAGGCAGGCTCAATGCCGTGTTTGCCCGAAAGTTTTTCCATGTCCAGAGGCCTGAGACCGGCCAGAATGCTTTTGAGGATTCTGTTCTGACTTTCATCCCGTGCCCCATTCAGCTCAAAATTCTTAAAAAGAAGGAGCAGTTGCTCGAAGTGGTCGGCATCCATAAGATCATTGGTGGAATAAAGCGGATGGGCAATGACATGAACAATGCCCTCCGCCCTCAGGAATTTCACCAGATCGAAAACACTGTAACGAACCCGCTGAATCTCCTTGTGTTGCTGCTCGCTGATGTCAAAGACCAGCACATGGACTTTACAGCCGTCTTCAGGGAAATAGGTGGTCACCTCCTCACTGATGAAGACGTCCGGCAGGTGCGCGATTTCCAGAACCCCTTTGATGGTGTTGTGGTCCGTCAGGGTCACCATTGCCATGCCCCTTTCAAGCGCAATCTCCCGAAGCCTGAACGGGTCCGTAAAGCTTTCGGGACAGCCGATCTTTTGCAGAACCCACTGGGAGGGACGGGTCGAAAATTTGGAATGGACGTGCAGATCTATTTTCATAACGTTCCTTTCATGGTCCGAAACATAAGGTTATCAGGATGCATCTTCGAACTCCAACAAAATCAAGATCACCGCTATTCAAATACCGGTATGTTCAGAAAATATGATTGTTATGTTAGATGTGTGCGAGATCGTGCATTGCATCAATGACTTTAACGATGATCAGTGATGATTGATACGATTTTGCTTGAAGTTCTTTGTCTTTTTCTTCTAATTGGATATAGTTGTCCCTTAGACTTTTGAGAGCCTTTACGAATCTGTTTTTGGACAATTTCCGTAAGTCCGTGGATGCCGGAGAGTTAAAACCTTAACCGGGAGGGAAAAATGAAGAAAATTCTGATGACAGGTTTTGGAGATTGGGCGGGTAGTTCTGCCAATCCTTCCAAGGCGGTGGCGGAAGTACTGGATGGTGCGACCGTGGGGGGAGCAACCATCGGCACAGTGATTGCGCCAAACATTTTCGATGAAATGGTGGGTGTGGTGACAGATGAAATCGACCGGATTTCACCTGATATGGTGATCATGATGGGCGAGTTTGGCGGGCGGAGCATGATTACCGTGGAGCGTCTCGCTCAAAACCTGATAGACGCGACACGTTACGATATGAGTGATGAATCCGACTCGCGGCCACAGGACAAACCGGTCGTGCCCGGAGGGCCGGTTGCCTATTACGCCACATTGCCGATCCGCGCCATGGTCCAAGCCATGCGCCGTGCGGGTGTTCCCGCCGATATCTCCGACACAGCCGCTACCTTCGGTTGCAACCTGCTCATGTACGGAGTGCTCCATCATATTGCCCGGAGGCGCCTGCCCATCCGCGCCGGCTGGATTCATCTTCCGGCCTTGCCTGTCACTGCCGCACTGGAAATCAATCTGGGTATGCCCAGCATGTCGGTGGAAACCCAGGTTCACGGTGTGAGGGCGGCCGTCGCCGCAGCCGTGGAAAACGAAACAGACATCAAGGACCCAATTCGCTCAGAGTGGCAATAACACGAACGAATTCTCTGGGACATGGTCCCTATCCTCAGGACGCAAAGAAGAAAAAATATTGAGACATATTTTCAGAGAGGTTGAAATCGGCGCTCGATCCCGTTACCCAAGTGGAAACCCCCGGGTAAAGGGATTGACGCAATAAGCGCGCAGTCTCAATCGATTAAAGAACGTTTTCCCGGTTTCAGCCGGAAAATCAGAAATCCCGCAAACAGGGCCGCACCTGCGACCAGATAGAGCATTTGAAACCCGCCCCATTCCCCGATGTATCCCAGAATAATGGAGCCTGAAAACACTCCCGCATCGATGCCTCCCGTAAAAATACCGTTTATTTTGCCCCGAATGCCTTTCTCTTCATGCCGAAGGGCGAAGGCATTCATGGATGGAAAAAGAAGCCCGTGCCCGCACCCGCTCATGAGGCCCGCCAGCATTAGTACGCCTTGCCCTCCCAGCGCCATGAGCACCAGATAGCCCGTGCCCGTAATGATGAAGGCGTAGGGGATAATCCTTTCTTCACCCATCCGATCGGCGAGCCGTCCGCCGAAAAACCTCGTCAATGAAGCGGCTGATGAATAAGCCACGTAATAGAGAGAAATAAAGGCAATATTCTTTTCCTGGGCAAAGGGGGAAACAAAATTGCTGGACGCAGCCAAACCGAATCCGAAAAGAAGTGCCAGGACCGTTACCAGCAGCATCTTCTTTCTTCCCAAGACCGTAAAGAAGGAAACTTCCGATCCGCTCAAATGGTAATCATAGGACTCCCGGAGAGGAAGTTGGAGACAGAATCCGATTAATGCCATGGTTGCGGCAGTGAGAAAGAAGAAACCAAACCCCAATTCCCCAATGACGACTTCAGCAATCACCGGTCCCACAGCCATTCCCACCAGCGCCGTCACGCCATACATGCCGATCCCTTCATTCAGACGCTGTTCGGGCACGATATCCGCAACGAAGGTGAACCCGGCCGTAAAAGAGATGGCCAGACCCACGCCGTGAAGAAGCCTTACCAGGAAAAGGGGGAGATAAAACGCAGAGAGCTCCCCATCGAACAGGAGATAGCTGAGTGCCAGAAGACAGTTGATCATGCAGCCGGCGCTGTAGCATCGCTTTCGTCCGAATCGATCGATCATCTCGGAAACCCAGGGGCGACAAAGGACCGAGGAGAGCACGGTGGCCCCCATGATAATCCCGATGTCCGCCTTTGACCCCCCGTGGCTCACGATGAAGATCGGGAAAAGAAAAAAACAGCCCAGACTGGATACCGTAAAGAAATTGGCTGTGGCAATGAGGTAGAATGATGGGGTATAGACAGGTGGCGCCATTCCATTAATTCTTGGCATTGTCTGATCGGTTTCAATCCTTCTCACTTGATTTAAGGAAATCCAACTTTTCCATCAGGACTTTCTTCCGGATTCGGGGAATTTTATCATTCGACAATGCTTTTTCATAAACGCTCACGGCGCCATCCTTATTCCCCTGTTTCTCATATATGAAGCCCAGGAGCATGATGGCATCACTATAGGTCGGAGATTCGTTCACGAGATCATCGAGAATTTTGACTGCAGCGCTTGTATTACCCATTTGATTCTGGTAATACGCCAGGGTATAGGCATATTTGGGCTCACGGGGCCTCAATTCTTGCGCTTTCCGGCACCAGTTGATGGCCTCTTCCATCCGGTCTTGAGAGGCAATGATGCAAAGATTATAAGCGGCTTGCGCCATGGAAGGGTCTTCCTGAAATGCTTTTCGCAAATAAGATTCCGCCTCCTGCAGGTTGTTCTGCTCGGCTTTTAAAAGCCCCATATTATAGAGGGTCGCCGCATTCTTGGGTGCCGTCTCAAGCGCCTTTCGAAGGGATGCTTCCGCTTCATCCTTCTGTCCCATCCTGGCATGGGCCATGGAACTGTTGACCATGGCCATGACTGCTTTGGGTTCCCGCTTGAGCGCCAGATTATAAGAACCAATCGCCTCTTCCAGTTCATTGCGATTCAGGTGGTAATTGCCCATGTTGTAGTGAGACGTCCACTGATCCGGTCGAACCATGATGGCGGAAAAATACTCATGGGTGGCTTTTTCAAATGAGTCGCCATAGGCTTCGGGGATCATCTTCCGGGGATATTTCGCAAGTCCTGATGCAGCGCGGATACGCACCAGACGGGTTGGGTCCTTGGTTTTCTCAAGCAGGACCTCGAAGCTTTTCCCGGACCAAAGGGATCCGAGCGCTTCGGTCGCTGCCGCCCGTACAAGAGGGGACGGGTCTTTGCTCGCGGCCACCAGGGTTTTTTCGACGGACGGATCCTGATCAGGGGGGATGAGCCGAATCAGGGAAGCAGCAAAAACCGGATCGCGATTCTTATCCTGAATGTGGGCCAGCATTTCCGCCAGCCGTGTCCAGTCCCCTTTCCGAGCCGATTGAATCAGCCCGGCCCGATGGAGTATCGGCGCCTGGTAATCCCGTTTCCGCCATTGGCGCACCAGTTTGTCCGTCCAGGCGGCGTCTTTTTCCGTATGACAGTTGTTGCAGGCATTGGGCGAACCGAATTGAATGCTGGCCGCCGGACTGGGCGGCAGCATGGAATGGTCGCTTCGGTTCATGTGGGCGAAAGTGGTCATGGGCATGTGGCAGCTGATGCACCGGTTGCCGGGGCTTTCCCTTTTGTGCATGCTGTGCGCCGGCGAATTGGCAACCTTATCCTGGTGACAGGGCATGCAGGCGTCATTGGGATGATCCTTTTGCCTGAAGCGTCCGCTGGAGGTGTGGCAATGGAGGCAGTCCAATTGGCCGGATTTGGCACAAGGGCTCATGAGCCAGGAAGTGAAGGTGTAGTTCTCACCCAAATCACGACCGTCAGGATAATAATCCGAGTGCTCCAGCGTCGCCAGATCGAAATGGTCCCAGAAGATGTCTCCCGGCATGAAACTGGGTGTCAACGTCACTGCTTTGGCGTGACAACTGACACAGTTGGCGTTGTTCTGCTCGTGGGTAAAGCTTCTGCCCCCCCGAATGGTCTTGAGATCCTTGGGGATGGTTCCTTTGGGAGCCTCCTTGCACACCCGGATGTGTTCCTCGCCTGGACCGTGACAGGTTTCGCAGTTGATGCCCGGTTCCGTCCATGTGGTATGGTAGGTGTCCGTTTCAAGATTGTAGTTGGTGGATAACTGGCTCACGTGACAGCTGTAGCAGGCGGTATTGAATGTGTAGTGCCAGTCCTTCCAATTCAGGGGCTCATCTGAATTTCGGCCCTCTATATGGCGCACACCGCTGGCGGCCATGTCAAACCATTCCTTTCGGTTGACATCATAAGCCAAGGGGAGCGTCTGCAACCGGCCTTTTTCAAAAGGGGTCAGGAAATAGTATACGTTCTTGCCTCCCAAAACTTCTTTGATTGGGTAGGTCTTGGGGTCACCCGAACCCTTTTCCACCATCACACCCTCTTTCAGACGAACCTGGTATTCATCATCTCCAATGCGAATCTCTTTTGTCTGCTCCGAAAGGTGCCCTCGGGCAAAATCAGCGGAATAAGGCTGCATGGCAAGGCCGTGGCGGGAAGGGGCCCAGAGTTTGTAGAAACGCTCATGGCACTCCCGGCAGCTGACCGAACCTTTATACCCCTGTTTATTTTTCGGTCCATCTTTGACGGCAACTTCTTTATTTTCGGACCATGCCGGAATAACAAATACGAACACCGCCACAATCAATGTCAATACAAACCCAACGTTTTTTGTCTTCATGATTGATCCACTTTCTTTGTAAGGTTCTTTGTAAGGCTCCGCCGGCTGAGTCAGCGCAAACATCTCTCCATGTTATGCTGGCGACAGCAGACGAAAGAGCAGCCATAACACCTCGGTAACGTAAGAAAACTATTTTTCGACAACCTTGACATCATGATTTTTGAGTGATGCGATCAATGCCCGGCAATAGGATGGATCATCAAATCCAAAGGTTTCGGCTTCCGTATCCAGAATATCGAAAATCGAATGGGTGCCTTTCAGAAAATCAACCGTGCCCCCCACCAATCCACCGATGGCATTGCCGACACTTTTCTCTTTTTGCTCCTGATCATGGAGTTTCTTCAGGGATTTCAATTCATCGGTGGACGATTTAAACCGCTTGACCACGGTCAAAACGATGGGATTTTCAGCGTTACCCATTTTTCCGGAAAGCTTTTCCTTTGTTTTCTTGAGCAGACGCTTCGTCTGTTCATAAGCCTGCGTCAGGTAAGATGGCGACAAAACTTCCACATGGTCAACAAGGAGTACCGGATAAGCCGCCAGTTCTTTGGGAGGCCCTCGAAACCCCAGCCGTTTCATGGCAATGGCTCCCAGCTGCGAGCCGATAAAGGTTCCGGCGGCAACCGGAATCCAAAGACCAGTGCTGAAGCCCGCAATGGCGGCAACGGCCGCTGCCGCCCCTCCGGCCGTCCAACCGACAGCCCAACCCGCCCGGGACCCGGCAATCTCGCCCAAATATTGCAGGGTCTCCTCCACGCCCCGGGATCGAATCATTTGCACGCCCAGAAGATCCATTATGATTTTTGGAAACCACAAAATCCCATAATCCGGAGAAAACACCAGCACCCCTCCCGATGCGGGCGCAAAAGTAAAACGATCTTCTTTAAGCCCAAAATAGACAAGTGTCGCCAGAATTTCAGGTGAAGCGGGTGAATTCTCGGGCAGAAACAATCCGTTGCCGGTGTCAATCATTCATATCACCTTCCACTGCGCCTGTTAAGCGAGGTTGTGCTGTACAAAATGCGCCTAATGGTCAGAGGCAAGGGCATGCCTCTGGATTCAATTCCTGTCGAAGCGTTCCAGTTTCAAGGTGACCAGGTTGTACTTGTCGGGACACTCCAGTTCAATGCTGTCACCTTTCCACCACGGAAGGTCGCCACCAAATTGAAAGGTGGACAGATTGGGAAAGATATCGTGGTAGAAAAACCCGCATAAGCCGCCCGGATTGTGGCAGCTGATTTCAAATGACTCCCCTACCTGATGTCCGGCACCACAATTCCCCTTTACGCCTGTGACTGTGGCCACAACTTTCTTGCCTATCCCCGGATCTTTTGCCATGTTCATTCCCCCTTTCTTTTACTATTATTATAGCCCAATTAGCCAGAAAAAGGAATCTTGGTGAAACAAGGATATGCGTCAACACTTATGGTGATGATCAATGTCTTCCAGGACTGGAAATTTTGCAATAATCGGATAGTGATCTGAAACGGTGATGTCGTAGAGAGGCGGTTGGCTCGTTTCTTCCAGCAGTTGTTTGACGGTTTGGGGATCGAATGCATAATAGGCGGGGCCCGCAAATATATAATCCAGCGTCAGCACAGCTTTTTGTCCCCTTTTCCCCCGTTTTGTGCCGGTGCCCTTGTCGGGACATAAATCCAGAAAATTAAGACGCTTTATCTTTGCAATTTCAAGGGAATCTTCAGTGGCATTAAAATCTCCGGCCAGAAACCATACGGGTCGATCATCAGAGGGAATTGGATTGTCTTTTTCGCACCAATGGTTATAACGGGATACGATTCCGTTTAAAACGATATTCAGCTGCTGGCCGCGAATCTCCGCTCCCAGACAATCCCGATCGGGAAACCCTTCACGTTCTCTGGACAGCGTTGTCAAATGAAGATTCGCCACAAAAATATGGCGAATGCCCCAGATAAAGTGGCTCACCACCGCAATCCTCGGTTCCGTATCACGGGTGCCGATGAACAATCCGGTATCGATCCGTATCACCTCCTGCCGAAGCCTTCCTCCGCATTGGGCCTTTTCGCCCTTCCAGTCCCAGATGGAGCAGTGGGGAATGTCACTCCGCCACATCAGACCGTTCCCCTGGCCGAGATAAGCGTCGGATGACCATTTGCCGGACTTCCGAATGGGTTCCCATTTGACAGGATTGTTCTGCCTGGCCGTATCTATGGAGATGGAAGACTGGTAAAAATATCCATCGGGCGGGTCCACCAACTCCTGAACGGCACCATTTTCTTCATAACGCACAATTTCCTGAATCGCTATAAGATCGGGCCTGTGCTTATGAATGAAATCGTTCAACTGCCGGGTGATAAGCGCCTTCAAGTGACCTCTCTTTTCCGGTTCGCTCTTTAGAAAAGAGATGCCATTCATATTCCAGCTTACGATGGTGATGTGAAAAGACATTTTTTCTCCCGTTACGTTTAAAGCCTATGATCATTGAAATATGCAATATAAAATTTTTAAATTTATAAAAGTTTTTAAACCAAAATCTAACCGTATCCTAACATCCAGTGGGGAGGGCCGCACGCCCACATGACGATCAACAATCCTTCAAGATCGCTTTTAAAGAAAAACTTAATGCAGAGTGGTTCAAAAATGTGGCCGCTTTCTCACAAAACCATGGCCACGCCGCCGGGCTGGGTGCTACGGGAAAGTGGTGGGTTTCCGGCAGGAGAAAGGTGAAATACGGGCTTTAATTAACGGGTTCAAAAGAAAACTTCTGTCCTCCCAATGAAGCTTCAAACATGAGTCCGCTTTTGGCTAAAGTAAATACGGCAACACCGCCGCTGTAATCGCTGTCAGCGGATACACCGGCGGTTACAGCCACGGCCGATGCCTGAGCGCCGAATTCAAACTTTCCGTATTTAAAAAGGTCGAGCGCCACTTTGTCTTCAAAAAAGATGATTTCGCGGTATGCCTGCCCACCCAATTGTAAACCAAGGGTGAATTGCGTGAGGCTTGTTGTGCCCACCAGTCTTCCTTGACTGTAAACCTTTCCTTTTCCATAAGCACCCCCGATGCCTATCCCGCCCTTACCCACTGATGGGAATATGGCAAAGCCGTAGGCCTTTTGAAAAAAGACTTCCATACTGGGATCGCTATTTTTGAAATCGGCGATCGCCTGCGCCACTTCGTGATCCTGAATATTTTGGTCTTTGGCAGTTTGTGATTCATTCGGGTCCCACCCTGAACGGGCCGATCCCAATGGAAATGCTAGCAAAATAATGCTTAAAAAAATAACTGAAATCAACTGTTTCATAATACCTCCCCATGAAAAATGCTTGAGCTCCCTTTTTCAACATATCGTGTAAATCTACCATGAGTTGGCATTGGATGCAAACAAAACAAACCATTTGTTCTCCAAGGCCGCTAATCAGAAAAAGACACGGGTTTTCCATTTGATCAAATGTTTCGTAGCTAGTCGATATTGGAAATGATGACACCCCCGATTGGAGGATTTCTTTTTTGGGTTGATTGGTATATGAAATCTGTTGTTTAAGAAAATATTCATCAGCATTGAGGAGATCAATCATGAACATTCAAACCGTTACCTGCATTTTCTTTTCACCCACCGGAACGACAAAAACCATTGTGGAGCACATTGCACAGGGCATTGACGCTGAAAAAATTGAGATGGTGGACGTCACCAAACGTTCGGATCGCCAAAAATGGAACGTCTTTTCAAAAGATGATCTGGTGATCCTGGCAGCACCCGTCTACTACGGCCGGATTCCTGAAGAAATTCTTCCCTACTTTGCCACGTTAAAAGGTCGGCAAACACCTGTTGTTCCGGTGGTGGTTTACGGAAACAGAGAATACGATGATGCGTTGAAGGAACTTTACGACACCGCTGTGGACGGTGATTTTGTCCCGGTTGCAGGAGGGGCTTTCATTGCAGTGCACTCCTATTCAACGCCGGATCGTCCCATTGCCGAAAACCGCCCCGATAAAAACGATCTTCAGAAAGCTGAAGCATTCGGAATCGATATTCGAAAAAAGATGGAAGCTTCTGAATCTTCTGCTGAAGCGGCACTATCAAACGTTCCGGGAAACGTACCTTATAAAGTCCCCGAAAATCTGAACTTGATCAAGGAAGCGCGAAAGTCCATTCCTTTCACCCCTGAAACCGATCAAGAGACATGCATCCAGTGTGGCCAATGCGTAAAAACGTGTCCCACAGAAGCGGTCTTTCTCGATGAAACCGTTACCACGGACAGGTGGCAATGCATCATCTGTTTTGCCTGCATCAAGAACTGCCCAACCGGCGCCAGGCAAATGAATGATCAAAATTTTACCCGGGCCATCAGCCATTTGTATGACCTTTGCCGCAAAAGAAAAGAATTTGAAGTCTTTCTCTAGTATGCCGCAACGCCAGAACCCCTTTGGCCAGGACGCTACCCGCTTTGGGATGATTTCTGATCGGCTCCGGGTTTTAAAATCCGATCTTTTTTTGTTTTCGGTGATTATGGCGTGGGGGGATAAGTTGAAATCGCATCCATTTAAAGGAATGTATCCTTTTTATGCCTTCAGTCGTCTCTAAGTTCAGTATGTATTTTTGAACGGAATGACCGTAATATTAGAAAGCCGATCATTCCAGACGAAAGCAAGGAGGTAAGTTATGCTGCTGAAATCTTACACAAAGGAAATTTTCACACCGGAATGCAATTCAAATTTTGAATCATTGCATTGTTATGCGCACCTTGAGGAGGACGTGGAGGAAGTTCTCCCTTACCTAAATACGACCCTTGGCGGCCATGCGTTCACTCAGGATCCACCGTCAGTCACCTTTAAAGTGCACGGCAAACTGGTGACGGTACATCCCCGCAAAATCGCCGTCAATGCTCTTAAAGATGAAGCGGAAGCCACCAAGATCATCGAGTGGATCAAGCGTGAAATCAATGAGGCATGGGAAAATCGTGGGGAAATTAAGCCGAGTTATACGGCGGCACCGGTTCCCAAGGTCTTTGAAATCTTGAAAATGCTGCCCAAAACCAATTGCAAAGAATGCGGCCTGGCCACCTGTATGGTTTTTGCCACACAAGTTGCCGAAGGCGCGCGAGGTCCTGAGGACTGTCCGTCTCTGCAATCGGCCGGCAGGCAGCAACTGGCAGAATATCTGAGCCGGTTTCGTTTTGATTTTTAAAGGGAAAACTGAGGGTTGTTCCGGTTATCGTTTCTAAAATCCTTTCTTTCAGTAGTTCACCGTTTCCGTGTGACCAAATTGAATGGTGTTGTCCGTCACCTGGACTTCCTTCAACTCAACCTTGATTCCGACAAAATCGCTGGGATCACCTGGTAGATCTTTCAAATAAGGGAACTTGTTAATGATGCGCCCAAAGGCCTTTTGCATTTCCTCAGCATCATCAATCAGCTTTGCCGTTCCGGTTCCTTTAATGTATTTCAGTTGTTGAAGGTCCTCCATGCTCTTGCAATCACGGTCAACGGCCACGGCCACATTGCCGTTATTTTTAATCTGACTCACCTTTCGTGACGTTTTCTGTGTAATAAAATAAAAGATGTTTTCATTGTCGCCTGTTGCATAATCCACACTTCTGACGCAGGGCATACCATCGGAGGTAACGGTAGCGATCCGCAACAGGTTGTGACTACGCACCACCTCTTTCACTGTCTCTCTTGCACTCATCTTTTTCTCCTTTCTTTCAATTAAATAAGGGGTTAAGAATACATTTGCCGATGTTTCAAATTGCCGCAAAAACCGGTGGCAATTAGACCAGTCTACTAATTTTGTCCGCAAAAAAATATTTCCTGTCTATTCAGCGCCCGCCCGTAAAACATTCTCCATAATCATGGCCCGATGATTTTCGAGTGGTTCAGTGCTCTTTAAGATCTTCATGTGCCCAAGAGCGCCGTGCCAACTGGTGACGATGAAATAGGCTGCTTTTTGCGCGTCTATGTCGTCGGAAATCTCTCCTTGGGATTGCGCTTTCTGAATCAGCCCGGTATAAATTTCCGCCATTGAATCAAAGGCATTCTTAAGTTTAGCGCGAAACGCCTGGCTGAGGTCGCCCATTTCCTGGGACAGGTTGCCAATGGGACAGCCATAGCAAAAATCTCTCTCTCGAAAGACCGTAAGAAAACGAGCCAGAATATGGTCCAGTTTTTCAACGGGGGTCAAACTTTCGGATTCCAGAATATCGCCGATCATCCCTGGAAACAAATCGGTGAAAAAGTCGATCACCTGAAGGCCGAAATCTTCTTTGCTCTTGAAATAATTATAAAAGGAGCCTTTCGGGATCCCGGCTGCGTTTAAAATCTCCTGGATTCCGGTATGATTGTACCCCTTTAGGTGGATGATCTCGGCCCCCTTTTCAAGAATCTTGAGCCGGGTATCCACCCGTTTGTTTTCTTCAGTTTGCATGAGTGCCATAATAGACCGGTCGTCTCAGAGTGTCAAGCGAAAAGTTAGAAATTTTCCAGTCACAAACACTTCCAAAAAGTCCTCTTTATGAAAATGGGGCAAAATTTAGTGGACATCGCCCAAATGGGGGATTGATTTTTTGCCGTGCAGATGTTTTCTTTTCTATGAATTTAAATATGAGGGGGCGTAATCATGAAAGGGTGGACGGAAGAAGAGATCCAAAACAGGGATTTAATGGCGCCATGCGGCCGTCTGTCCTGCATGGCTTTTGCCGCTTCTTTGAGCCTTCAGGAGTCCGTTCCCAAGAAATTTCCCGCATCCCCCAACCGGGGGATGTTCTTTTCCTCTAAACTTCCAATTATCCCGCAAGAATCATTTCTTGGAATCTTCATCATATTCAAAAAAGGAGGAAGACCATGGCCCAACTGAACAATGTTCTGGATATTCTGAAATTGCTCGATAAATCCAACTGCAAAAAGTGTGGTGAGGCTACCTGTCTTGCGTTTGCCGCAACCGTTCATAAGGGAGAAAAAAGACTCCAGTCCTGTCCTAAGCTTGCCAATGATGTCGTCGATCGTTTTAGCGATGAAGTTCAAGAGCGCAGAAGCCCCGATCAGGACGCCGTTGAAGCGATGGCCCGATTGAAAAACCAAATTGCGGAGATGGACCTTGAAGCTGCCGCCCGGAGGGTGGGTGGAAAATTTTCAAACAACAGGCTCAAGGTCAAAATTCTGGGTAAGGATTTTAGTGTCGATTCAGAAGGGAATCTCTTTTCCGACATTCATATCAACTCCTGGGTGGCCGGCCCCTTTTTGAATTATGTTCTTCATGCCAAAGGAACGGCACCCTCAGGCGACTGGATCCCTTTTAGAGAACTTCACGGGGGAAAAGAGTGGCAGGGTCTTTTTGGACAGCAGTGCGAAAAGCCCATCAAAAACCTGGCGGATCGATACAGCGGCCTGTTTGAGGATATCCTGAATATTTTCAGCGGAAAACAGGTTGATCGGCATTATTCATCGGACATATCCCTGGTGCTTTATCCGCTGCCGAAAGTCCCGGTCCTCATCTGCTACTGGAAACCTGAAGATGGCATGGATTCTGATTTGACGATCTTTTTTGATGTCACAATGGAAGAGAATCTCACCATCGAATCCATCTACACGCTCTGTACCGGAATGGCCAAAATGTTTGAGAAGATTGTCCAATCCCACGGATGACCAAAAAGGGATCATTTATTTCCAATGTGCTCCTGTTTCCAGGAAATCGGCCATTGAGCCGGTAAGGTTTTTATGCTATTTTGAAAATATTCAGGGTTCTTTGTGGGAATTTCTACCGAACCCATAAACCTTTTGAAATGGCAATATGAAAATTCCAAATACCTGCCTCTTCCTATTTTTGGTGATCTTCTCCAGTAGCGCGTTTGCAAATCAGGTTTGTAAAATCGAACTGGTCGATGGCGGTGTTATTCTTGGCGAGCTCGTCTCTCACGAAGGCGACATTTACAGGGTACGTTCCAAAAGCCTCGGCATGCTGACTGTGAAGGAATCAGTAATTCGGGTCATCCGTTTTAAATCTCATCATGGCGAAAGTGCTGTTAAAGAGGAAGCGATGAATAGCCCGGAACAAGGCGTCTCTCCTGAGATGGAATCCCTTCAAAAATCCATGATGAATGATCAGGATGTGATGAGCCGAATCATGACGTTGCAGGAAGATCCCAAGATGCAAGCGCTTTTGAAAGACCCCGAATTCATGAAAGCGGTATATTCAGGTGACATTCAAACCCTGATGGCCAACCCGAAGTTTATGGAGTTGCTGAATAACCCTGAAATCCAGGAAATTCAAAAGAAGGTCCTTAAACCATAGAAACGAAATCGGCTCTCAGAAAACCAGGCAACCTGCCGGACATGAAACTCTTTAAATTTCGACAGATCCGATTTACGAAACATCATGCCATTTCAGAATCTTCCAAAAACTGTCGATGAAGCCGTAGAACGCCTGCTGGATGAATTGTCGTTAAAGGAAAAAGCACAAATCGCCAAAATGGACACATCTGAGCTGAAAGTCCTTCACATCACTTTCGGACCGCATATCAGGGAGATTTTCGGTTTCTGGTCGGGCAATGAAGAATTGCTGGAATCCTGCCGTGCTTTTGGCGGTGAAAAGAGTTTTGACGTCGCTAAGTGCTCTGCCATGATTATTAATGCGCTGTGGGCCCGACTGAGAAGGACCCATTCTATTAGAGCCGTAAAATAACCCTTCATTATTCAAGGAGAAAAAGCATGAGCATCCGAATGCCGCTGCTTAAAAGCTTCGGATGCCCATCCTACGATAGTTTATGTATTAAGTCTCTAGGTTACTTCTTTTTTTCCTCTTCCAGAACAACCTTCCGACCGCAAAGGTCGCACTTTCCGTCTTCCGTGATGCATGGCTGCTTGGGCGCATCACCGCCACAGATTCCACACTTGGGCATAAGATCACCTCCTTTCCATTGGCCAGGGGTTTCAGGTTTTCGTCGATCTGCATCCCAAACAGGCGATACAGGGGCGCACATTGATCTTGCTGAGCTTGACGAATTCAGTGTTCAGACCACTGCTATCCAGAACGGCTTGAATCAGCCGGTCCGTATTGCTGTTTTTGATGGGACTGCCGGATATACCGATGATTTGTGGATCCATAATATCAACTCCTCGCACTATTTGCTGTCAGTTTATCCGGAGTATAGGTTCTTTCCTGGGAGGTGTCTGTAACAGCTGCTACATAACAGTAGAAAAAATTCGAATTTTTTTGAACACGAGGATGAGATGAGCTGGAAGAGAATGCTTTTCCGATCAAGCTGTTCCGAGCAACGGGAGAATGAGCTTTCGGTCTTCATCAATGATTTTTCCCGCACTTTTGAGCGCTTTCATGGCCCGGGTGATGCTGACCCGGTGCGCGCCGGTCAGGAACCCCAGGTCCTCATGTGTCAAAGGAAACTGAATGACCACGCCGCGCGGGCTTTTGGCGCCGTGCTCTCTTGCCACACTCGAGAGCACGCGGTAAAGCCGGTCTTCAATATTGGTGACGGCCAGACTGCCGACCCGGCTGGTGAGCCAGGCGATTCTTTCACTCAGGTTTTTGATGATCTGAAGCCCCACATTGGGCTGATTTAAAACAAGCGCTTCGAACTTCGTCCGATTAAATCCGCACGTGAGCGTATCCTCCAGGGAATACGCGCTCACCGGGTATTCGCCTTCTTCAGAAAACATGTTTTCACCGACAAAATCGCCGGCTTTTCGTATGTCGAGGGTCAGTTCGCTGCCATCTTCAAGAATCTTGGAGAGTTTGATGCGTCCTCCTTTAATCAGGAACATCTCATCGCAGGGATCTCCCTGCAGAAACAGGGCGTCACCTTTGGCCAGTTTCTTTCTCGACGCTTCATGGGTGAGGGCCTGAAGCTCCTCCGGCGCCAGATTTCTAAATATCCACAGGTGACCGATACAGGTAGGGGACAGCGCAATATCTTTTCCTGCAATTTCCTCGCAACGACATGTCATTTCAACATCTCCCCCTCCTTAAAAAAGCGGAACGTTAGAGCGGTTTTTTCACCACTTCGTTTCTTTCCGATGCGTGATTTTGAAAATCTTACCCTGACGCAACCGGGATGTCTGTAGCAGCTGCTACAAATCTCAAAATGCGAGGATCTCTCACAAACAAAATGGCATCATTCTGTACCTTTGAAACTTTAAATTCGAACGCTTACGGATCTTTGATAAAGGTGCCTTCCCGGTACTCCCGGAAAGCCGTTTCCAGTTCTTCCTGGGTATTCATCACAATGGGGCCCCGCCACGCCACCGGTTCGTTTAAGGGCATTCCGGTTAAGAGCAGAAATCTTAAGTCTTCGCCACCGGCCTTGACGGAGAGCTGGTCCCCCGCTTCAAACAGCACAAGGATGCCGTTTTCCAATTCGGTATCATCGGTCATTCCCCGGCCGCCAATCACATAAATAAAAGCCGTGTAGGCCGGATTTGTCGTATGCACATAGGTCTCACCAGTCGGCACGGTGCAGTCGAAATATTCCGGGTCGATGACGATCTCTTCCATGGGGCCTCTCACGTCATTGATCATACCAGCAATAATTTTCATGCGCACGCCGTTCGGCAGTTTTACTTCCGGTATCTGATCCGCCGTGATGCCTCGGTAACGGGGCGGCATCATCTTCTGTCTCGCCGGCAGATTGGCCCACAGCTGAAATCCGTGCATGGAACCATCGGCATTCCCTTTGGGCATTTCCTGATGAATGATGCCGCTGCCGGCGGTCATCCATTGAACATCCCCGGAGGATGTCACACCCTTGTTCCCCATGCTGTCCCCATGCGCCACATCCCCTTTGAGCACATAGGTGATGGTTTCTATCCCGCGATGGGGATGCCAGGGAAATCCTTTAAGGTAATGTTCCGGGATGTCCGAACGAAAATCGTCCAGCAGCAGAAAGGGATCCAACTCCGGCGCCTCATTGTAACCGAAGGCCCGGTTCAAATGTACTCCGGCCCCTTCCAAAGTCGGCTGACGCCTCAATTTGATGCGAACCTTGCGTGTTGTTCCCATGATTTCCTCCAAATTAAAACGTTCATGCAAGCCGTTCCTTGCGATTGGGCTTCAATGAAACCGAGGCAATATTCATCTTTTCCCATGGCGGCTAAGGCTGGCGTCATGGTACGGCGCCCCTATTTCAGTATTAATTCTTTTGCCAACGCCACCGCCTCGCCGGCATCCGCGCCGTGGCCATCCGCCCCGATCATTTCCGCAAAGCTTTTACTCACCGGTGCGCCACCCACCATGATCTTCATGTTCTTCCTGAGACCCTTTTCCCCAATTTCCCGAATAGCGCGCTCCATCTCGGGCATTGTGGTGGTTAAGAGAGCGGAAAGTCCCAGAAGATCCGGTTTCAGGCTTTCGATTTCCACGATCAGTGCTTCCACCGTCAGGTCCACTCCCAGATCCACCACCTTAAACCCGGCCCCCTCCAACATCATATTTACGATATTCTTGCCGATGTCGTGCATGTCCCCTTTTACGGTCCCCATCAGTACGGTTCCTCTGTTAGGCTGGTTGCCCGAGGTTAACAAAGGTTTGACCCTGTCCAGACCCATCTTCATGGTCAGGGCCGAAGCCAGCATCTCCGGAACGAAGATATCATTGACTGCAAACTGCTCTCCCACCACTTCCATGGCCGCAATCAGGCCTTCGTTGATAATCAAATCGGGCGCAATACCGGCTTCGACGGCTTCATCGACCAGGCTTTCAATCTCCTTGCGCTTTTTGTTGATCACCGCTTCTTTAATGGTATTCAATAGATTCTTCACTTTTTTCCTCGCTGTCTTTCGTTTCCCTTCATCGGGCTCAATACCCTTCCCGTGCGGCCGAAACAATCGCCTTCAGGTTCTCAATGGGTGTAGACAAAGGAATGGCACATTCAGGTCCGATGATGTCCACTCCGGCTTTGATGGCATAACGCACCTGTCTGTAAACATCTTCCGGTGTTCCCTGGTAAAGCACTTCAGGGTTGTTGACATTTCCCACCAGGCACAATCTGTGACCGATTTTTTCGACGGCAGTTTCGGCGTCCACCTGCCATTCAAAATGATACCCGTCAAACCCGGCATCGGCAAACATCTCAAGACGGTCTGTGCAGTTGCCGCACACATGCAGAATCAGGGGGCCTTCAATGGTGCGGGTCAGTTCCTGGTGAACGGGAAGCAGGAATTCCTCATAGTGACTCGGACTGACCAGATTTCCGGTGGCATGGTCGGCCAGTACCACAACATCCGCTCCCGCCTGAAACTGTGCTCGAGCGGAAGCAATGGTGGCGGGCATCAGCTGACGTATCATGCGGTGGACCTTTTCTTTTTCCTCGATACCGATCTGAAGCAGAAAATTCTGAGTGCCTGCCATATGATAGGAAAGGGTCCAGGGGCCCATGACTTTTCCAACAATAGCCGCCTTTCCGCCCACGTGACGCCTTAGAATCGAAAGCGCGTCAAGCAGAACCCGCATGGACGACTTTTCAAGAAAGTCATCGGGAATGACCACGTCGGAAAAATCCTCGTAAGGAAAATGACGGGAATCGGGCATGCGGTTTCTGTCGCCCCAATCAACCTTGCAGCCAAGGGCCGCCGCTTCCTGGTCGACGCTGTACTCCGGCATGACCGTATCAAAACCGATTATTTCATGCCCCGCAAGCGCCAGTTCCGCCATGGCCTGTGCCTCCAGATGGGCCTCGGGAAATGAGACGCCACAGAGATCCATCAAACCCTGACAGGCGATGGAAGTGGGGTTGCCCACCGGCGGTCTCTCTCCTTTCATTCCCTTATAAAGCGCCGACATGATCAGATTATACGACGTTGATTTCATTTAAATAACCTCCTCGTACTTGACGATTACGCCATTTTGAACAGACGGTTGATCTGCAGATCAATGGAGTGGCTCATAAATTATGACTGGCCTGGAAATGTCCTGAACTCAGGCATTGATGGCACCACCTCAGGTAAAGCCGGTACCGGCGGTGCAACTATAACAGTGATCCGAACAGGCAATGGGGCTGCCCGCTTCCGGAGGCCCCGACATTTCAGAAACGTGAGTCTTCTGTTTACCCATTGGAAGACCTTTTGCCAGATTGAAATCACAGTCATATAGAAATCCGTCCCAGGATACGGAAACCAGTCTTCTGCACATGAGGCCTTCAACTGCACACGCGTTAAAGTTGGATGAAAGCCGTTTCAGATAGGATTCAAGATTTCCTTTTTCCTCAAGCCAGCCGCGAAACCGGCCCAGAGGAACATTGCCAAAAACAAAGAGATGGTTGAAAAAAATGCCCCATTTTTTCATGAGCACATCACGAAACCGCTTCTCCAACGGGTCCTGCGGCCCCGGCAGAAAGGCCCCTGCGGGATTGGAGACCAGGTTTAGTTCCAATCCCGTATCAATGTCTCCGTATCCCATGGCATTAAGCTTTAACAGCGCATCGATACTCTTTTTAAAGATGCCTTGGCCCCGCTGAGAATCCGCCTGACCTTCGTTCAGAGATGGGAAAGAAGCAACTATAACGATCTTTTTTTCTTTGAGCAAATTGATCAGTTCATCTCTGGTTCCGTTGCCCAGGGCGCTCAGATTGGAGCGAAACAAAACCCGCTTTGAATAACGGCAAAGGCCTGCAATCATCCTGTAAATATTCGGATTCAGTTCAGGGGCCCCACCGGTAATATCGATGGACTCAAAACCGCTTCTTTCGGCGTAGGCGATAACTGCTTCCACCGTATCTAAATCCATGACTTCAGTTCGGTCAGGGCCTGCATCCAGATGACAATGGCGGCAGTTCTGGTTGCAAAAAAGGCCCATGTTAACCTGAAGGGTCGTGGTCTCTGCACGTTGCAGTTTGATGTCATGCGCCTGAAGGGTTCTGTAAAAGAGCGGAGACACCATTTCATCTGATGCGGCCGGCTGTGAAAGCGGCTCTCTTTTCATAACAACCGATCCCATTGTTACATGGAAAGCTTTTCTGCGATATTGCGCATCTGGACACCGTGCACAAGCGACGCTCCACCTCTGATCGCCGTAACCACATGGACCGCCTCGGTCATCTCCTCCAGATTGGAGCCCTTCTCCAAACATGACTGGGTGAAGGCGTCAATACAATAGGGGCACTGAACGGCATGGGCAACGGAAAGTGCAATCAGGGCTTTTTCGCGCTCCGTCAAGGCGCCTTCGGCAAATACTGCATTGTAATAATCAAAAAATTTCTCGGCCAGTTCAGGTGCCTGCTGATTAATATCCGGAAATTTGGGTAGATCTTCAGGCTTATAGTAAGTCTCCATTTGGCTTCCCCTTAACAATAGCATATCGTTATTTTTTTGCTTGTTCTTTGTAAAATCTGACCAACGACAGAACATCCTTTGAAACGAAACGGCCGACGGTGCCCGTACTATATGGTAGCACTCTCGGTGGTTTTGTGCGTTATCCCAAGAATTTGATATAACAGCTTAAAAATTCCATAATGCTTCATATGTCAAAAAAAATATTGTTTGGTTATTTAAATGTCAAGCGATGTTTCAAGGGTTTGCAATTTGAAAAACGGCCACATGGCGCCTGAAAAGCCAATTGCTTTATAGACCTGAGAGGACAATCCTTTTTGCTTGACGTAAAACATGCAATTTTCTATCCTCGGGCTGCTGATTGAATTATGCATGAAACCGACAAGTTACCATTACGCCTAACCCGTTTGCACCCCTATTGATGCTGTATGACCACCAAACGTTTTTTGATTCTCGTCCCTACGATCATCATTCTTTTCCTGCTCCAGTCTTACCTCTGGGTTCCCACCTATGAGGAGCAGACCAAGGGAAACCCGGATCGCCTGCGAGAATATGTAACGGCCTCCCTGGGTGATGCGACCCTGTTGAACCCGATCCTCTCGGCCAACAGCAGCAGCAGCCAGATCGAGTCCATGGTCTTTGAAGGTCTCATTGATTATGATGAAGAACTCAGGTTCCGGGGGCGATTGGCGGTTTCATGGGAGGTTTTCGAGGACGCCTATTTTTATGTGGACCCACATGCAAAAATCGCCGGTAAAGAGATGCGGGATGCCTCGGAACTGGTCCGTTTCCTGGAAACCGCCAAAGAAAAGAGCGGCCAATATCCGCAGAACGTCAGGGACTCCCTCAATCGAATTAAATCCATCATCCCCCTGCCGCCTGAGGATTCGACGGTCATTAGAAAGCTGAAAGCCACCGATGCCGAATCAAAACCTGATGCCGTAAAAATCCATGTCAATGCCCCGGCTCGAATCAAACTCGTTCTTTCGGAAGTGGACCAGGATCTTTTCAACAACCTTTCCGTCATTCTTGGCAATGATTATTTTTCCACTTTTGATTCTGCCGAATATGTGACAGCCGAGTCCTCTGTAGCGAAAACAACGTTATCCACGTGGGCGAAGGAGATTTTGCCCGCAACGGAACATAACCCCGTGCTCATCTTTGACCTCCGCCCCAACGTAAAATTTCACGACGGGCACGTATTTGATGCCGATGATGTGCGGTTTACCTATGACGCCATCATGGACCCCAAGAATCTTTCGCCGAGGGTTTCCGACTACGAACCCGTTAAATCGGTGGAAGTGCTGGATCCTCTGAAGGTCCAAATCGTTTACAAAAGATTGTATTCACCCGCCATCGGCACCTGGGCCATGGGCATTCTACCCGAACACCTGCTGAATGCCCAAGCGCTTAAAGAAGAAGCGCTGGCTTTGGGTAAAGACCCCGAGACCTATTCCATGCGCCAGAGCCGCTTTAATCGGCAGCCCGTCGGTTGCGGGCCGTTCACCTTTCGAGAATGGAAGTCGGATCAGTTTATCGGCCTCAACGCTTTTGAGGGGTATTGGGAAGGTCCTCCCAATTATAAGCGATATGTCATGCGCATCATCCCCGACCTTCTGACCCAGGAAATGGAATTCTACGCCGGAACCCTGGACAGCTATAACGTACAGCCCCACCAGGTCAAACGCCTGACCGACGACCCGCGGTTTCAGAGTTTTTCAGGAACGTCCTTCGGGTATACCTATATCGGCTACAACATGCAAAGACCCCCCTTTGACGATGTGCGGGTGCGAAGGGCTCTGGGCATGGCCATTGATGTGAACAAGATCATCGATTACGTGCTCTACGGTCAGGGGGAGGACATTACCGGCCCTTTCGTGAAGCAAACCGATTACTATGATCACAAGATTCCGCCGCTTCCCTACGATCCCGAAGGGGCCCTAAAACTGCTTGCGGAAGCGGGCTTCAAACGGAATAAAGCCGGGTGGCTGGAAAGAGACGGAAAACCGTTTCAATTCACCCTCATCAGCAACAGCGGCAATGACATTCGAAAGGCCGTCCTGGCCATCGCCCAGAACGCATGGCGGCAGATCGGCATCGATATACGGACCGATCTGCTGGAATGGTCGGTGTTCATAAAGGAGCGGGTGGACAAGAAAGACTTTGACGCCGTGGTGCTCGGTTGGCAAATGGGGATTACCCCGGACCTTTATCAAGTCTGGCATTCCAGCCAGACCCATCCCTATCAACTGAACTTTGTGAGTTTCAAGAACAAGAGGGCTGACGAATTGATCATCAAGATCCGCAGGGAATACAACCACGCAAAACAGGTGGCCTACTGCCATGAACTTCACAAAATCATCGCCTGGGAGCAACCCTATACCTTTTTGTATGTGGGCAAATGGACGGCGGTTCTGGATAAGCGGGTCGTGATCAAGGATTTTGATGAGGACGGCAACATGCTGTACAAGAAGATCGAACCCACCAAAACGGGATCCTACACCTTCCATTTCAACAAATGGATCAAGGTGCCCAATATGCCCCAGCTGTCCACGGAGGGATGGTAACGTTTATGTTTTCGTTCATCGGCCGAAGCATTGTTCAAAAAACCATCACGCTTTTTTTCGTTTCCGTGGTGTCGTTTCTGATCATTCATCTGGCGCCCGGGGAGCCCAGTCAGATCGATCCCATGAACCCGAAATTCACACCGGAAATGGTGGAGCGGTTTCAAAAGCAGTTCCACCTGGATAAGCCTTTGTATACGCAGTATCTCTATTTTTACCGGGATCTCTTTACGGGAAAAATCGTATCGTGGAAGGACAATCAATCGGTGCTCAAAAAGATCTGGGAGCGCTTTTTAAACAGCTTGCCGCTCTTTATTGTGGGGACGCTCCTCACCTGGACCCTTTCTTTTCCCGTAGGCATCCGATCGGCCATTCACCGGGGGGGCATTTACGACCGCAGCGCCACCTTTTTTTCCTATTTTCTCATTTCTATCCCCGGATTCTTTTTTGCCTACATCCTCATCATACTGGTGGTGACCGTTCTTCATGTGCCGGTCATCGGCATGGAAACCTACGGCATGGGAAATGCCCCCTGGCCCAATCTGTTCATGGATCGCATCTGGCATCTTCTGATCCCCTCCGTTTTGGGCGCCACGGCGGGCATCGCCGTTCTTTCCCGGTATGTGCGAAGTCAGATGCTGGAGGTGGAAGGGCAGGATTATGTCCGCACCGCAAAGGCCAAAGGACTTTCTCCGGATCAGGTTCACTACAAACATGCCCTCAGAAATGCCCTGCTCCCCTTCGTTACCATGTTCGGATTGATTTTGCCCGGGCTCATCGGCGGATCCGTCATTATCGAAAGTATTTTTTCCTGGCCGGGCATGGGGCGGATGGCCTATGAAGCCATTCTGGCCAGGGATTACCCCATTATTTTGACCGTTAATTTCCTTTCCGCCGTACTGGTTCTGGCAGGCACTTTTCTCTCGGACCTGCTTTACCTGGCGGTGGATCCGAGAATACGACTGTAAGCCATGACGGAAGAAACCTCGACCGAAAATTCCGAAATCCTGGAGGGCCCCCAGGCGCCCAGGCAATCCTGGTTTCAGGAACGATTTCAACAGTTCAACCAGAATCGCCTGGCCATCGTGGGGCTGGTGATTTTTCTGGCTTTCTTCATCACCGCGGTGGCGGGCGTTATTTTGACCTCCGGAAAGGATCCCGTATTCAACCCGGCTCAGGTTCGGCTTCAGGAAAAACTGCTGCCCCCTTTCAGCCGTCCCAATCTGGCGACCCTTAAAACCCATGAGGCGCCCACCCTCGGCATCTACCTGCTGGGAACCGACGACCTGGGCCGCGATGTGTTTGCAAGGATGCTGCAAGGCGCCTGGGTTTCCCTGACGGTTGGGTTTGTGGCGGTGGGCATCGCCGTCATCGTGGGCATTTTCCTGGGCGGGCTTGCGGGGTATTACGGCCAGGGCGGTATCGGTTATGATCAGATCCTGGGTTTCCTGCTTCTCCTGTCGGGGATTATTTTCTTTGCTCTGGCATGGCGCAAAGCCGGTTTCGTTCTTTTTGCAGCCGGGATTTTCATGATGATCCTTTCCATCAAGGCCAGACGGAGAAAGGGAAACCTTTTTTTGCCGGGTTGGCTTCAAAAAACCGCCTTTTCCTTTGATACGCTCATCATGCGCCTGGTGGACATCATGCTCTGCTTTCCCAGCTTTTTTCTGATTCTCACGGTGGTGGCGCTCCTGCCGGCCAGCATCTACAACATCATGATCGTTATCGGGCTCACCAGCTGGATGGGCACCACCCGGTTTGTGCGGGCCGAGTTTCTCTCCTTGCGGGAACAGGATTTTGTGAGCGCCGCCAAAGCCCTGGGCGTGGGGAATTTTCGAATCATCTTCAGGCACATGATGCCCAACGCCATTGCGCCGGTGCTGGTCTCCGCCACCATCGGCATTGCCACGGCCATTCTGACGGAGGCCGGCCTCAGTTTCCTGGGCTTCGGTGTTCCGCCGCCGTACGCCACGTGGGGGAATATCCTTTCAGACGGCAAACGCTTTATTTTTGATGCGCCCTGGCTGACCTTCGTTCCGGGCATCGCCATTTTGATCGTGGTCCTCTGCTTCAACCTTTTTGGGGAAGGCTTAAAAGACGCCTTGAACCCCAAGCTGAGGCAGGAATAGGAGTCGTTTTGAAATTCTGGAAACTGAACGCATGAGCTCTCGAAAACCACTTCTTTCAACACAGGACCTGAAGGTCTATTTTTACGGACGGGATAAAATCTCACGGGCCGTGGACGGGGTGAGCTACAATATTCATTCCGGGGAAACGGTCTGTCTGGTGGGAGAGTCGGGGTGCGGAAAGACGGTCTCGGCGCTCTCCGCCTTGGGGCTGGTTCCCAGTCCGCCCGGAAAAATCGTGGGGGGGCGCATTCTTTTTAAGGACCGGGATATTTTGAAATTCGATGACGCCGCCATGCAGAAATTGAGAGGCAACCAGATTTCCATGGTGTTTCAGGAGCCCCTGACGTCCCTGAACCCGGTTTTTACCATCGGAGACCAGATCGGCGAAGCCATAAGAACCCACGAAAAGATCGAACAGGAAGCGCTGAATAAGAGGTGCGTTCAGCTGTTAAAAGAGATGGGAATACCGTCTCCTGAAGAGCGGTTGAAAGATTATCCCCATCAGTTGAGCGGCGGACAGCGCCAAAGGGTCATGATCGCCATGGCACTGGCCTGCAACCCGGATTTGATGATCGCCGACGAGCCCACAACGGCGCTGGATGTCACCGTCCAGGCCCAGATCCTGAATCTGCTCAGATCCGTGCAGGAGCGGGCTTCCATGTCCATCCTGTATATCACCCACGACCTGGGGGTGGTCTCCGGGATTGCGGACCGTGTGTATGTGATGTACGCGGGGCTCATTGTGGAAGAAGGGACTACGCGCCAGGTTTTCGGCGATGCCGCTCATCCTTACACTCAAGGGCTCCTGGCATCCCTTCCCAACCGGGAGAAACGGGGCCGGCGGCTTCATAATATTCCCGGTACGGTACCCAACCCCGCTTACAAACCGGAAGGGTGCCCGTTTCATCCCAGATGCACCCATGCGGTGAAGAGCTGCAAAACCGAGCTGCCCCGTATCATGGATTTGGGGAAAGGACATTGGAGCCGGTGTCCCGTATTGGCTAAGAAGCGCTCTTGAAAAAGGGCGCACCGTTTACGATTTAAGAATATAGATAATGGCAGAAACAGGCAAAAACAATTCTTTAACACTGAAGGTGGAGAACCTTAAGAAATATTTCCCCGTTCACAGGGGATTTTTTCAACGGGTTGCCGCCCAAGTCAAGGCCGTGGACGGTGTTGATTTTGAAATCGAAACGGGGAAAAGTCTGGGGCTCGTAGGGGAAAGCGGTTGCGGCAAATCGACGGTGGGCCGACTGATACTGAAGCTATTGGAACCCGATGCCGGGAAGATCGTTTATAAGGGAAGGGATATCAGCGCCCTTTCACCCAAGGAAATGCTCCCCTTGAGGCAAGAGATTCAGATCGTCTTTCAGGACCCCTATGGTTCACTCAACCCTCGAATGACCATCGGCCAGAGTATTGATGAAGGTCTTCGGTGCATCGGTCTTAAAAAAACCTTGCGCAAACCCCGTCGCGATGAACTGCTGGAAATGGTGGGCATCTGGCCCGGGAGCGCAGACCGATACCCCCATGAATTCAGCGGCGGCCAGCGCCAGCGGGTAGGAATCGCCCGTTCTTTAAGCGTCAATCCATCCCTTATTATTTGCGACGAACCGATCTCGGCACTGGATGTCTCCATTCAGGCCCAGATCATCAATCTGCTGAACGATCTGCAGGACCAGCTCGGGCTCAGTTATCTTTTCATATCCCACGACCTTAACGTGGTAAGCTACCTCAGTGATCGGGTGGCCGTCATGTACCTGGGGCATATCATGGAGTACGCCGATACGGAGAGTCTATTTGAAAAGCCGTTGCACCCTTACACCCTGGCGCTCCTTTCATCCGTTCCTAAAATTGAAGCAATGGGCACCTCGGCGGCATACACCTCCCTCAGCGGGGATGTCCCCAGCCCTTTGGATCCGCCGCCAGGCTGCAAATTTCAGGGAAGATGTCCCCAGGTGGAAGAAAAATGCCGAAGGAAAGAGATCCAATTTTCCCATTTGGAGGGTGACCACTGGGTGAGATGCTGGAAGGTCAGCCCATAACCCCCTTTGATTGTCGTCGTATTTCGACCTACGGCTTTCCGATTTTTTTGGCTTGACTTTTGATTAAAATCTGATAACATTCCCGTTTCTGCTGGGGGATCGTATAGGGGTAATACGACGGGTTCTGGCCCCGTTAACCGAGGTTCGAATCCTCGTCCCCCAGCCACTTATCAGGTCCCATCGTCTAGCGGTCTAGGATATCGGCCTCTCACGCCGGAGACACGGGTTCGATTCCCGTTGGGACTACCAGGAATATCAAGGGTTTAGCTCATTTTTTAGCCCACAATAACATGCTCAGGAAGTACATAAGAAGTAGTTGGCGTTCCTGATAGCATGATTTTCATAAAAAAAGCAGGAAGGTGATTCTGGTACAATTGCCCTTCTGCTTTTTTTGTGGGCTATTTTGATCATCTGGTTTTCCCTTCCGCTTTCTTCTTGAGAAGTCCGTTCAAGTTGGACATCGCCGCTTCACCCATTTCCTGGTCCAGATGGCTATACCGGAGAAACATGGCGTTGGTTTTGTGCCCTGTCAATTTCATGATGACAGGCTGATCCACACCGGCTTTTAGCATGTTCGTATTAAAAGTGTGTCTCAAATCATGGAACCGATAAGGGCTTATGCCAGCTCTGGCACAAACCTTTCTAAATACACGGCTGTTGTTCACCTTTGAAATTGAATCACCTTCAGGCATGACGAAAACGAGCTTCTGTCCTGCCGTCCTTTTCCGTTCGGGGTCAATAAACACATTCCTCAACTCTGGAAGAGAATTGAAGAAGAGAATTGAAATAGACGCGCCTCGGTTCTTCAGTTTTTGTGTCCTTTGGTGTCAAGTCAATAAGACCGCCAAAAAGATCGACCCGATCCCACTCCAGATTGAGGATTTCCCCCCTTCTCATTCCCGTCAAGTATGCCGTAAGAGCTACGGCTTTTGGGTAATCCGGAAGGAGTTTATGTATCTTCCAAAAATGATTGTCAGGGATGTATCGGCCCTTCGGTTCTTCCTTGAATGTTCCCCCCTGGCAAACGGGTTGGTATGAACCTTACCCGCATCCATTGCAAGGTAATAGATCCTTCTGGCCAGAGAGACCATTTTGTTGATAGTCGTGCCTGAATATGGCTTTTTCGTTTTTTCACAGATGGTCTGACGCATCTTCACCCGAAAATTATCAACCATCAGCGGGCTAATTTGGGTGGCTTTACCAAACTGATTTTTCTTGACACAAAGGGCATTTTGTCATCTCATGAGTCGTAGTAAATATTCCCACCAACCATTCAACCTCTATTCAGGAGGTTCCCCCATGGAGAGCAACCTCAGACTGTATATGCCCCACTCCTAATAGGCGTATCTTGCCTGTTAGGAGCTTAGAACCTCTTTTAGAGAAAGCCAAACCCATCGTAAGGTGATGACGGAAAGCCACGGGTCTTGATATTTTCTTTCGACCCTCTTTTAAGGTATCTTACTTCTGAAACATAGCCTTGCTATCGAATGTGATATCGTTAGAATCACATCATATACAGTCCGACTTTTTTGTTGGGAACTTGATCTGGATATTGGGGGGGGATGAATCAGATTCTCAACTTCTATAAAATCAATTCGGAGCGATTGATGCAAAAAAATATTCAGAAGTTGCTTATACAAAGCCTCCAAGGGACTCTATTTCCTTTGGAGGCGGATTAAACGAATGAACTCATGGAATGCGAATGCCATTATTTCAGCTTTTCAGCTTTAGACAGAAAGGAGATGGAGATATAGAATGATTATTTATACGAATGTATCATACCCCCCGGAGAGGGCAAAAGAAATCGCCGAGCGTTTTATGAAAACACCTCAAATTCCCGAATACATGACAAGGAAGGGTCCGTATATCAATTCAATCATAGAAGGCGGAATTTATATCTCTCCATATATGAACTTGACAAATCCAGACTGGCTAAGGGATTAGAATTCCTTGGTAACTACATGGCTGGTTTTTTTGGGGTTCCCGGCTTTGCTTACGAGATCACGCCATTCTTCGAGATCGGGGAAGCTTTAAAAATGATCGGAATGGGTTAGAACTC
>JAJDOH010000005.1 GCA_022340265.1 Deltaproteobacteria bacterium
CTGTGTGCGCTTTTCGTTGCTGCCCAGTTGGGTGCCTTTGAGTCCCCTGCCATGTGCGGAGACCCTCACTCAGCCTATTACAGCTCGAAAAATGACAGGATCTTCTGGTTTATTCAAATCTCCGATATACACATCGGCGCAAGGGAAACCCAGGACACCCAGCCCACCCAGAATCTGCAATGGATTGTCACGGAAGCCGTAGACACCATAGATCCCGAGTTTATCGTGGCAAGTGGGGACTTAACCGACTCCACCAATGGCAATTTTTTTGGTTTTCCTGACGGTCCCCATCAGGAGGAATGGGATGAATATCGGGGCATCGTGGAGCCAGCCGGTATGGACGCAGGTTTTTATTATGACATACCCGGAAATCACGAGGCCTATAATGACCAATACTATGATTATTATCTCGCCAATTCCGTCCAGGGCCGGGCTACCAGCCAAACTCAGGTTTCCTGGACCCGGAGCTTTGATTTCGGGAAATATCATTTCCTGGGGACCAATACGGCCGGTAATACGGGTGAAGGGTTCAGCTTTACTTCTCCGTTTGGCGACCCCGCGGGATTGGATGAAACTGAACTGTCGTTTATTCATGCTGAACTGGAAGCTCACCAGGATGCCGATTTATCCCTGATATTCGGGCACCATCCCCTTTATGATACCGGTGTTTCCACCGATACCTGGCTTTTCTATGGCCAGACGGAGTTCGTCGGCTATATGGATTCATATGGTGCGTCCTTATATGGATATGGACACACCCACAGGTTTTCGGAAGACATCTTTTCAGGAAACAGTTACACGGGATTCATGGAGGGGGACGGGGTCTACTATTTCAATATCGCATCCCTGGGAAAGTCGAGCGAGAACCAGTACAGCATCATTGCAGTGGATTGTAACGGCATATCCATTGTTACCAAGGACGTCCGCACGTGGCCGGCCGTGCTGATTACCACGCCTCTGGATAAAGACTTCGGGGGGACGGTGAATCCCTATGTTTATGATGTTCCCAATTCGAGCCGAAACCCCATCCGGGCACTGGTTTTCGATTCGAATGCAATCACCGGCGTGCATTACAGGATTGATGGTTCGGGCATTTGGCACCCCATGAGCCCCGTATCCGGAAACCCTCATCTGTGGGAGGCGTTGTGGAACGCCTCCGCCCTTACCAAAGGGGACCACACGGTCGAGGTTCAGGCAGCCTCTGCCTCGGGCACCAGCACGGCCCTTATTACGGTCCATGTGATGCCTTCAATTGTTGTCATCCCTTCACTGCTACTGCTGCTCCTCTAACGGTTGGGGGTAACGTCAAAAAAAATGGAGGGGGGCATGCTGCGATCTCAAGGTAAACCAAAAAAACTTGTGGGGCGCTTTCTCCTTTGTGCACTCCTGTTTCTTCCTTACACTTTTGTTGAAGAGGGAAGATAAGATGAACCGGCGCGATTTTCTAAAAAGCTCACTTCTTGCCGTGTTGTATCTCACGGCGGCAAGGAAGGTGTGTTTCGCCGCTGGGGCCGGCGTCTCCGACAGAATCCTTATTTCGTTGATGTTGGAAGGCGGTCCCGATTTCAGGCACCAGATCAGGAACATCTACGATACCCTGGCCTGCGAGGACATTTTAAATGCCAACGTCATCAGTACCGACTATCCCGGATGGGATCATCACCAGAACCTGAAGAGCAGGATGGAGCCGATGATCGGGGATATTTTTGGCGCAGGAAGGGGCCTTCATACCCTGTTCGCGGAGCTTGATTCAAACCAGCCGGCCATGGCCGACCGCGTTGTCATCCTGGTGTGTGGTGAATTCGGCAGGCAGCTCGCCGCCAATGGCGGGGGTGGAACAGATCATGGGGTGGGTAACTCTGTCCTCCTGATCGGCCGAAATGTCAACGGCGGCATCTATGGAGATATGTTCCCGCAAAGCGAAATCGAAAGATTTGCTCAGCCGGGAGCCGATATTGAAGGGCGCACATCCGTCAATCAAGTCATCGGGCGTATCTGTGAAAAGATCAAGCCCGGCAGCGGCGATAGTGTCGTCCCTTCCTGGGAAAACCAGGATCTTGAACCGGGCGTGGATCTATCCCCGCTCTTTTTCTGAAATTGGTTCATTTCTGTGCTCCTCGCAGGGAAAAGCAATGTCTTATCACCTCAACTGACCCAACAGCATCCATATCAAGGCGCTATTGTACTCAGGTTTCCCCCATTTTCAGCCTTTCCTACGCCATAGGAGCGCACGAATCCCATAACCCATCCAGCCATACACCACATTGACACCGCCATATTGAGGCACCTTGTCACGACCCCAATATCCTGCGGTCACATTTTCTTTGACACCCAAGTTCGTTTCCGCTATATTTCACCCTCAAAAAAGCAGCTTAAACTCTCAAATTAATTCGCGAGGTGATATAGCAAACAATCGCAGCCCACAGATAAAAAGTTTGTATCCGGAAACGGTTTCTTGAATTCATGAACAAGGCGATCTTCCTCTATTTTTTACTCCTGATTCCATTCATTCACCAACAGCTTAAACCCGGCAAAGCAACGGGTATTTTGACCAACGGCTTTTTTTTTCTATTGGCGGGCTCCTTTGTTACCGCCTATATCCGCTTGCTGGTGTATGACCATGGGATTCTGGCTACAGATGAAGGCAATTATGCCTGGATCATCCACAGGATTAATGCCAACCCGTCCCTTGCCTGGCCGATATCCGGCCCCTTGTATGTGAAACTCATCAATTTTCTGCATCAGCAATGCCACCTTCCGATCCTGACCGCAGTACCCCTGATGGCCTCCCTGGTCAGCACCCTGCTACCGGTTTTTTTATATTTCGGCTATGTTTCGATCCTGGGGGGAAAAACCACTGACAGTGCCTTATCATGCCTGATACTCCTTTCTTCAAGCTACTTTTTGTGGTCCATGCTGGAAGGACGTCCCCAACAGCTCTGCCTTCTTTTTCTCTTTCTGGCTGCAGTTTTTTATCACGAATATCTCGCAGACAACTCGTTCAAGGCATTTATTGCCTTCTTTATTTTCTATGTGATCGTCTTTGCTTACCATATTCTCTCCTTTTTCGTCCTTTCCTTGTTGATCGCCATTATGTGGTATGTTGGCTATCTCAATGGCAGCGCAAGCCTTTACAAGCTCAGTTCACTAATCATTCCATTGATAATTTGCGCTTTACTCTTTTTTCATCCACACTCGTTTTATGCGTCCACGCTGAGCGGTATCAAGCATTATCACCTCAAGCACGTGAATTTGCCCGTTTTCTTCAGCCTTGCTTTCGGCGCTTTTGGCCTGCTATTGCTGTTCAAACAAAAAATTGCCCGGGCTGTTCACATCGGACTGAAATGGGGTCAGAGCGCTATTTTCATGGGCATGGCTTTCCTTTTATCCATTGGGGTGTTGGTTTTTCAATATATCCTTATCGAAAAAACGATTACTGATTTTTATGCCGGTTCCCTGGCAAAATTCATCGTCTTCCAGTCGGGCAATATTTTTTTCGGATTGATGTATTTCGTCGGCCTGCATATTCTGGCCAAATCTCCGCAAAAATCTCTTCGATTCTTTGTGATTACCTCCTTGGGGCTGACATGGATCACACTCCTTTTTACTTTCCTTTCCTTTTTTTTAGGGAGCAAGAATTGGGGGATTCGCCTCATTAATTTCTGGGTTGTCTTTGCCGCACCGGTGGTTGCGGTTGCATGGGTCAAAGCGGCCGGATCGGCAAAAATCGCGGTTGTTTTGCTGCTCAGTTTTTTTATGGCGGTCAGTCTAATACACAGTTCAAAGGATGCAGACCTCTTTCGTTTTGAATATATCTGGGAAAAAGACGATATAGCTGCGATAGAATGGCTGTGCCGGCATGAAGGGAAATATTGTATCAAGCACACAGGGCATGACTTTACGAGCCATTATTCAAAGGAGAATTCCTATAAAAGGCTCATGGCAATCTTATGCGATCGGAAACCTATAATTTGCAGTGGGGCAGAGTCCAGTCTGGTCAAAAAACAGGGGAAGGTGGAAATATACCGGTACTAAGAGCTTGTTAAAGGGACTCCATTGCCAATATCAGAATGCACTGGATAACGGACCAATAGAGACCCATCGACCGATTCAATCGAGAAGCCATGAACGCCCTACCACCGCTTTTTCCCGCCCCTGGCCATCCCCATACCACGACCGCGTATTCTCCAGCGTCCACCGGCCGAACTGGGGTGATCGTCAGCGTGGCCTCATTTTCATCGGGGAGCGGGATCTTATTCGGATTCAGGGAATGAGGGCCGCCGATGGTCGGGATGGCATCCGAAATGTTCCAGAATTCCCATATGCGGGCCGGTTTTTCCATATAATGCTGATTTTATTTTCCAAACGGGCGGTTTTCTGCTATATAGGCTCAAATAAAACATCGGGATGGATGGAGGAGATGCATGGAATCTGAAAAAACAAACCGCCTGTGGATGGCGTTGATGGTGATCGGCCTAATGGCCTTGGCAACCCTGGTAACCGCTGCCCGGTCCGATGGCGCGCCGGCCGGACCCATTTCCGGAAGCGTTAGCGTCAAAGTGGTTGAAGCCGGTTCGGATAACGGTTCAGGGGAACCTCTCCCCGTATCCGGGGCATTCGTAATGGTCGGCCCCCGGAAGGACGTTCCTTTTCCGGGCAACATCGGGTATACGGACGAAAATGGCGAAATCGTTTTCACCCACCTTTCGCTGAACGGCCCGCAGACGGTCACGGCCGGGGCCTCGGGCTACCAGCTTTACTCCATCCTGAACGTGAACGCGTCCAGCGTTCAGATACCGCTGGCGCCCAAGGAACGAACGGCGCCCACTTCCTCTGTCACCGGAGGGCTATCCGGATTTGCGGGCACGAACTGCGATAACTGGCTCCAGGCCGCGGGCGTGATTCCGGTCTTTTCCCTCGATAAGATCCTGAACTTTGATTTTACGGAGCTGCTTTCTGAAAACCAGCCTCTTACGCTTCCCAACGGCGACACGATCTATCTTCCCGACAACCTGGTGATCCCAGCACAAAAAGAAGCACCGGGATACCCTGCTTTCATATGCCCA
>JAJDOH010000039.1 GCA_022340265.1 Deltaproteobacteria bacterium
CGCGGTGGCATTCGCTTCCGACCTCCACCAGCCTTGCGCTTGTATGTCTTACTTGGGTCACGTTGTGGCTCTGGAATGAGGGGTTCAACTCTCTCCCAGAAAGCATCGGAAACTTCCCACGACTGGATCTTTCCCATATGGCCTCCTTTGCTAGGTTTTCCAATGGCGGCCAGTATAGCAAACGCAATGAAAATAGTACAGTTTATTTACGGATAAGCACTTGGCAGACTTATTAGGTTTGTCCAATTGGTCAACAACGTCCTATATTCCACATCGGAATTAAATGCAGTGTCCCTGGAATTACCAAATAGCAACAGTCAAGAGCAGACTTGACCCCTTCCATGTGTCCCCATAATCGCGAAGGACCTATCTGGGGCTGTAATTCTCGCGGACGGGAATGTAACGTCTCCGGATCTATGTTCCGATTACGATGCCACCATCCACGCGCAGCACGGCCCCTGAGATGAAACAGGCTTCCTCCGAAGACAGAAAAACATAGGCATTGGCGATATCGCGAGGTTGGCCCAGACGGCCGAGAGGGGTCTTTGCTTTCATGGCAGCAATAATTTTCGGCGGCATGGATGCCAGGATTTCAGTCTCCGTGAAACCCGGCGCAACGGCATTGACCCTGATGTTGAAAGCGCCCAGTTCGCGAGCCCAGACCTTCGTCATGCCGATGACGCCGGCTTTTGTGGCCACATAATTTGTTTGTCCCATATTCCCGTCCATACCGACCACTGAAGTGGCATTCAGGATGACACCGCTTTGCCGCCGCACCATTTCCGGAGCCACAGCCCGTGTGCAATTAAAGACACCCTTAAGGTTGACAGATATCACCAGATCAAAATCAGTCTCCGACATCTGCTTGACAAGTTCTCCCTTCTTCAACTTAACCAGTAGGCTGTCCCTCAATATGCCAGCGTTATTGACCAGAACATCGATCTTCCCATGCTTGGCCAGGACGTCTTCCACCCAAGCCTGCACAGACTGACGGTCTGCCACGTTAACCTGTTGAAAGTCAATCCCGGAACCCAGTTCCTGCACCGTCGCCCTGCCCGCCTTCTGATCCACGTCGCATATGGCCACCCTGGCGCCTTCTTCAAGGAATCTTATGGCCGTCGCTTTGCCGATGCCGGCTGCGCCGCCTGTAATCAGAACCACCTTATCCTTCAGTCGCATGATTTCCTCCGACACACATCACCGGGGTTCAAAGGCCAGGGGTAGGTCTTGGAACCCCCCTTCGCCCAGATGTAGGCATTTGGCCTTCATGAGCATCTCTACTGTTCCCCGAGTCCCTCCCAAAAAGGTTTTCTGATTTCTCGTTTAAGGGTTTTTCCAGCCACATTCCGGGGAAAATCATCCATGATGACCACATCGGCCACACGTTGGAACTTGGCCTCCACACGTTCATTGATCCAGGTGCAGAGCTCCGGTGCGGAAACAGCGTCGGGTTCGTGAAGGGTCACAGCGGCCATGGGAGTTTCCCCCCATTTCTCATGGGGAACGCCGAACACCGCAGCCTCTCTGACTGCCGGATGCTGAACCACGATCTCTTCAATGTCCCGGGGATACACATTCACCCCGCCCGAGATGATCATGTCTTTTTTACGATCCACTAAATAGAGAAAGCCGTCTTCGTCCACGTATCCCAGGTCCCCCGAATGAAGCCAGCCATCGATGATGGCCTTTTCGGTAAGATCCGGGCGTTTGTAATAACCGGGCATCAGGATAGGTCCTTTTCCACAGATCTCACCTACTTCACCCGGGCCGGTCTCTTCGCCCTTTTCATCTAAGATTGTCATTTCAAATAGCGGAGGGGGAACACCCACCGAATCCGGTTTGGCAACATAGTCGATTTTGTCGAGAACGGTCACGAATCCTTCGGTCAAGCCGTAGAGTTCATAGAATCTGCCGGGCAAGTGTCTGTTGAGTTCCTCTTTGTGTCTTCTGTGTAATGGTGCTCCCAGGGAAAGGATCATTTCTAACGATTGAAGGGCATCAGGTGAGAAGTTGGGCGCATTGAGCATGGCAATAACCTGTGATGGCACCACCATCACATGGGTCACTTTTTCCCGTTCAATGGTTTCGATGTAGCTTTCCGGGCTAAATTGGGGCAGGAGGATATAGGTGGCCCCGGAGAAAAAGGTAGGCATCATATCCACGAACGCGCCGTTGAAGACGATGGCCCCGGCATGCATGGTGATGCTCTCAGGCGTCATGCGATAGGCCGCGGCAAATGACGTTCCATATGCCAGGCGAATGGCATGGGTGTGGACGATCCCTTTGGGCATACCCGTGGTGCCGCTGCTGTACATAATATTAAAGGGATCTTCACCCGTAATCTCGATGCCATCGGGCTCATGGTCATTGGCGGCTGCTTTCAATGCATGGTAGCCTCTGTACCCATCAATGGTTGCGCTGTCGGTGAAGATATACCGATCATGGGCTATGGCGGGAAGTTTCGGTTTGATAGCATTCAGGACTTCCACGAAGCTGGAGTTCGTAATGATCATGGCCGTGTCCGAGTCCCTTAGCAGCGTCGCCATCGCTTTGCCTCGGAGAAGTGTGCTGAGAGGGACCACAACAGCTCCTATTTTGGCCGTAGCCCAGTAGATTTCGAGCAGTTCAAGGCAGTTTGGCAGAATCGTCGCCACCTTCTCCCCTTTGGTGATGCCAAGCGCCAGCAAGGCATTGGATAATCTATTTATTTCCAGGTTTAATTGGAAATAAGTAAGGCGTTTGTTCTCAAAGATAACAGCGAGATGGTTGGGTCGATATCGGGCATGCCTGGAGAAGAGTGTGCCAATATTCATTGGAGCCTCCTTATGTCATCGTTAGGGTCAAACGCCGTCGTCCAACGAAAATAGAACAAGTGGTCGCTGGACAACAAATCGGCTGCGTTGCGCTGTCTGGCAGATGCGATTATCATGCCGGATCAGGTTTTTGGCCTCAGTCGCGTTTTTTCAATCTGCCCATTTCGCGTACAGCAGAAGTTTTCATACCGAGTTTCAGCGAGTTAACCCAAACAAGCGAGATTTCTCTTGATACGAAGGGCAGGGCGATGTAAAAGAAATCATGCTGTCTCAAAAAAGAGACATGTAGCCACATTGAGATGGAGGGATTCCATGGCCCGCAAGAAAGACCCGGGGGATGCCGATATCCGGCTGGTGAAGACGCCAGCGTTTTTCAAGAAACTGGTGGATAATATGCAGATCGGCGTTATCGTCTCCGATGATAGCGGTTACATTATCTACATAAATGACACCTACGCCAGATTTCTGAATATCGTTCCCGGGAACTATATCGGGAGGCATGCCTCTGACCTGGGAGTGAACAGTCGTCTGCACATTGTGGCCAGGACAGGAAAGGCGGAAGTCAATTATCCGCATCGTTTCAAGGATACCGGTTTTCTTGTGCATCGGGTGCCTATCAAAGAGAACGGAAAGGTTATCGCAGTCGTGGGTCTTGTGCTTTTTGACAACGCAACCACGGCCAGCAGGCTTGCGGAAAAGGTGTCATTTCTGGAATCGAAATTAAAGCTTTATGAAAATGAGCTTGTTTGGCTTCGTTCCATACGCTACACCATTGATAGTATTGTGGGTGTCAGTAGGGCCATCAAGCGATTAAAGGAACAGGCACTCAAAGCCGCTGCCACCCATCTGCCGGTTGTCATTACCGGTGAATCAGGGACCGGGAAAGAACTGTTCGCTCAAGCCATTCACAACGCAAGTTCTCGAAGACCTTTTCCCTTCGTAAGGATTAACTGCTCCGCCATTCCCAGGGACCTGATCGAGTCGGAGCTTTTCGGTTATGAAAAGGGGGCTTTTACGGGTGCCAGGTCAGATGGAAAGCCCGGAAAGTTTGAGCTGGCCCAACACGGGTCGGTGTTTCTGGATGAGATCGGAGATCTGCCCCTTGAAATCCAGCCCAAGCTCCTTCGTGTGCTGGAAGAAAAAGAGTTCGAACGGCTGGGTGGCACCTCTTTGATCAGGGCGGATTTCCGCCTGATTGCGGCCACCAATCAAGATCTTGAAGATATGTTGGCCAATGGCCGATTCAGAAATGATCTTTTCTACCGTTTGAATGTGATCCCTTTGCATATACCGCCGTTGAGAAACCGGAGAGATGATATTATTCCCCTGGCAAATCATTTGCTGAAAAAGGTCGTTCAGGATTTGGGCTTGAAAGAAATCAGCATAGATTCCGCGGCCCGGGAGATCTTGACAAAATATGCTTGGCCCGGAAATGTGCGTGAACTATCTAATGTGCTTGAGAGGGTCGCTTCCTATCTTGAGCGAGACACCATTTTTCCCAGCGATCTGCCCTTTCCCCTAGGAAGGTCACAAGCACTCCAAGAGACGACTCAGAGCCCTCTGAAGGCTGTTCAAGGATCTGTTGAAAAGGAGGCCATCCGTCATGCACTTCGGGCAAGCGGGTACAACAAAGTACGCGCTGCGGAAATCCTGGGAATCCATCGCTCTCTCCTCTATAAAAAAATAAAGAAGTACGCCTTGCCACTGCAAGGGCAGGGAGAAAACGGAAAAACCTCAGCGGCATAGTATTTGATTGTCCGGAATTTGGCCTTCAAATCCGTTGGGTCTCACTTTTCCAGCTCCTGGGCCTGGGCCACCGTGATGGCGATTACGTGGACCGCATTTTCCATGTCCGAGTCCCGATGCAGCACGTTAAAGGGTTTGCTGACGCCCATGAGCAGCGGACCGACCGCCTTGGCACCTCCCAGGCGACTGAGGAGTTTATAGGCCGCATTGGCGGCGGAAAGTTCGGGAAAGATGAGCACATTGGCGGGTCCATCCAGTCGGTTGAAAGGGTATTCCCTGGCCAGTATTTCACCTACCACGGCGGTATCCGCCTGCATTTCCCCGTCGATCATCAATTCGGGCGCCCGCTCCCGGGCAATGGCCACGGCCGTTCTGACCCTTTGGGCATCGGGGTGGAGGGTAGTGCCGAAGTCCGAAAAGGAAAGCATGGCCACTCGGGGGACCATATCAAAGAAACCGGCCATTTCTCCCGTGAGAATGGCGATTTCGGCCAGATCCTCCGAGGACGGGGTGATGTTCACCGTGGTATCGGCAAAGAAGAGCGATTGATTCTTGAAAACCATCAGATAGACGCCTGAGACCTTTTTAACGCCCTTGCGGCGGGGTATGACGCGAAGCGCCGGCCGGATGGCATCCGGATAGGAATGGTTAATGCCGTGGACCTGCCCGTCCACCAGCCCTTCGTGCAGCATCATGGCCCCGAAAACATACCGGTTTTTCAATTGCCGTTCTGTTTCGGCCCGATTCCACCCTTTTCGGCAGCGCAATTCAAAAAGGGTTTTGGCAAATCCCTCACGAAGGGGGCTCTTCAGGTGGTCTTCCACTTCGATGCCTTCCATGGGAATCTGCAGGTTCCTGGCCAGCGATATGATTTCATCCTTATTGCCGAGAAGGAGGGGCCGGCATATTCCTTCCCTTGCGGCATGATGGGCGGCCCGAAGGATGACCGGATGATTTCCCTCGGGAAGAACGATGCGTTTGGGGTTACTCTGAGCGCGAATGATGATATGCCGCATGATTTCACGTTCAGGTCCCAGCCTGGCTTCGAGATGATCGGTATAGGCACGGTCGCCGCCCAGGTCGATTCGAGCCACACCGCTTGTAACGGCTGCTCTGGCAACGGCAGGCGCCACTGTGAGCAGCACCCGGGTATCCAGGGGCTTGGGCATGATGTAGTCGGGTCCGAACCGGATGGGTTTTCCCCCGTAGGCGTGGATGACCGAATCGGGCACATCTTCGCGGGCCAGCTGAGCCAAGGCTTGGACCGCGGCGATTTTCATGGCTTCGTTGATGGTGGTGGCGCGGACATCCAGGGCTCCCCGAAAAATAAAAGGAAACCCCAGCACATTGTTGACCTGGTTGGGATAGTCGGAGCGTCCCGTGGCGACGATGGCGTCGGGACGTGCGGCTCTGGCCGCATCATAGCCGATTTCAGGATCCGGATTGGCCAGGGGGAAAATGATCGGTTTATGGGCCATGAGGGCCAGCAGTTCCTCTGAAAAGGCATCCTTTACGGAAAGCCCTACCAACACATTTGCACCGTGTACAGCGTCTTTGAGGGTCCGTCTTCGGGTTTCAAGGGCAAATTTTTCTTTGTAGGGGTTCATCCCTTCGGTGCGGCCTTTGTAAATAACACCTCTGGAATCCACAAGAAAAATATTGTCTTTGGGAACGCCCATTGCTATGTACATTCGAGCGCACGCCATGGCCGCCGCGCCCGCACCGTTGATCACGATGTGTAGATCCGCCATGGCCCGGCCGGTGATTTCACAGGCATTGAGCAGTGCTGCGCTGGAAATGATGGCGGTGCCGTGCTGGTCATCGTGAAAGACCGGAATGGACATCCGTTTTATCAGCTGTTCTTCAATGTGAAAACAGTCCGGGGCCTTGATATCCTCCAGGTTGATGCCGCCGAAAGTGGGTTCCAGACTCGCTACGATGTTGATGAATTCTTCGGGATCAGAGGTGTCGATTTCAATATCAAAGACATCCAGATCGGCAAATCGCTTGAACAGAACCCCTTTTCCCTCCATGACCGGTTTACTCGCCAGGGCACCGATATTGCCAAGACCCAAAACGGCGCTGCCGTTTGAAATGACGCCCACCAGGTTGCTCCGGGCGGTGTAATCAAAGGAACATTCTGGGTTCTGTTGAATTTTTAGACAGGGGATGGCGACACCAGGGGTGTAAGCCAGGCTCAGATCCCTTTGGGAAAGGCACGGTTTGGAGGGCATGACCTCTATTTTACCGGGCCGAGGGTACTGGTGGTACTGAAGTGCTTCCTGTTCAAGTGTCATTTGGAAACCTCTCTAACATGATAAAAAGAATGGGTGACAACCTTCATCGTCTCCCAGTGCACCCACACTGCAAGCGGCCTGCTGCTGGCGAACCTATTCGCCTGTCCATGGTCTTAAATCTTCCATCAATTGTCAAGAATCCCTTATGAGCGTTTGTGTAGGATATTTATGTTTGGGTAGGAACCAAAAATAGTTAAATATGGTCTCACTATAAGCCCATTTTTTCCTTGACCCTTCAAAGACCCTGTAATACCATCACTTCCAATGGCTGAGGAGCATGAACGGATCACGTGACTTTGAAAATTTTCTTCCCGAGCCATATGATTCGAACCATGACTTCTTAAGAATCTTTAGTTCAAGGAGGTTAGTATTTTGGGAGAAGGTGTCGTAAAATGGTTTAGCGACCGAAAAGGATTTGGTTTTATTTCGCAGGAAGATGGACAGGATCTGTTTGTACACCATACCGGCATTGATATGCCCGGGTTCAAAACCCTCAGCGAAGGTGATCGTGTGAGTTTTGAAATTGAAGAAAGCGATCGAGGCCCCAAGGCCAAGAACGTCGTCAAACTTTGATCCATTAACATCGGTGGTTTAAAATTTAAAGGCATCTTTCCCTGGAGGGAGGAAAGGTGCCTTTTTTGTTTCAGAACCTTTCTTTTCTTCTCATCCTTTTACATTGACGCTTACACGTTGCGGTCACTATATTGGCGCCATGAGCCAACCATTACTGAAATGTGAAGACATCCTGGGACCGGACGGCAGATTGAGTCGACGCATCGAGGGTTTTGAAGTCCGGACTTCTCAACTGGAGATGGCGCTTCTCATCGAAAAAGCTCTCGATGAGGGGGTTTCCGTCATTGTGGAGGCGGGAACCGGTACCGGGAAAACCTTTGGCTACCTTGTTCCGGTTTTGCTGAGCGGGAAAAAGACCGTTGTTTCAACCGGCACCAAGAACCTTCAGGATCAGATCTTTGAAAAGGACATACCACTCCTGAAAAAGGCCTCGGGCTTGAATATAGACGCCATGATCATGAAGGGGCGGCAAAACTACCTCTGTTTGCACAAATATCACCAACAGTTTCAGCAGCACTCCCTTATTGACCCGGCCTACGTGAAAGCCCGGGAAAGGCTTGAAGCCTGGGTTGAAAAGACCGCTTTCGGTGACCGGGGGGAACTGGACTGGCTGGCCGATAATGATCCGCTCTGGGACGCCCTTTCCGCATCGTCCGACCAATGCATCGGTCTGGACTGCATGTTCCTGGAGGACTGTTTCCTGGCGAAGCTGCGCAGCCGGGCGGCCAGGGCAAGGCTCATCATCGTTAACCATCATCTCTTTTTTGCGGACATGAAAATTAAGAAGGGCGGCTTCGGCGAGATCATTCCCCGATTTCAGGCGGCGGTTTTCGATGAGGCGCACGTCATAGAAGAGATTGCGACCACCCATTTTGGAGAGAATATCAGCACCCGCCAGATCACTGAACTGGTGGGCGATGCGGAAAAGGAGGTAAGGATCCTTTCGGCCGGGGAAAGGTCTGAAATTGAAAAACCCCTGGATCTCATAAGAGGTGCCACAGAGGCGCTGAAGAGGTCATTTGAGATTTCCGAAAACAGGGGACGGATTGACCCTCAAACTCTTTCTCTACTCAGAAACGGTCCGATTCGCGATATTCGCCGGGGTTTGGAGGCGTTTACAAATCTCCCCATTAAAAAAGACGCGGACCATCTGGGATGGGCCTTGATGGTGGAACGTGCCGGCGATCTGGCTCAGCGAATGGAAGCGGTCGTCAGCAAACGGGATGCCGCCTGGCTCAACTGGTATGAAAGAAAAAAGAAGAGTCTGGTGCTTCACGCCTCACCCCTTGATGTATCCGAGTCCATGAACCGGTTCCTCTACGAAAAAATGGATTCAGTGGTGTTGACATCGGCCACGCTTTCAACCAACAATTGCTTTGACTATCTTCGCAGCCGTCTGGGTCTACCGGAAGAAACCCTGGAGGGTCTTCATGTTTCTCATTTCGATTTTAAAAACCAGACCCTGCTTTATCTGCCCAGAAACCTCCCTGCCCCCAATGAACCACGCTTTCCCGCCGAAGCGGCCGGTGAAATCGTACGGATTTTGAAGCGATCTAAAGGCCGGGCACTGGTTTTGTTTACCAGCTATTTCAATCTTCACAGGGTTCACGAAATCATTGCCGGCGAGCTTCCCTACACGGTTTTCAAGCAGGGGGACGCGCCCAGATCCAGACTGCTTGAAGAATTCAAGCGGGACATCGATTCCGTACTTCTGGCCACGGGGTCCTTCTGGCAGGGGGTTGACGTACCGGGCGAGGCATTGAGTTGCCTCATCATTGACAAACTCCCTTTTGCGTCCCCGGGGGATCCTCTGGTGGCCGCCAGGATCGAGGCCATCCGTGAGGGGGGCGGAAACCCTTTCATGAATTACCAGGTCCCCGCAGCCATCATTTCTTTGAAGCAGGGCCTTGGGAGATTGATTCGAAAAGCATCGGACCGGGGACTCATGGCCATCCTGGACAAAAGGATTTTGACCAGTGGGTACGGCGGTCTGTTTTTAAAGAGTCTGCCCCCGATTCCCGTTATTCATGAAATTGAAAAAATAGAGCAATTCTTTTTAAAAGGAGTTGAAAAATGAGTCCAAAACCGTGGCAAGTGGTATCCAGCACAAAAGATAAAAGTTATCGCGTTTTCAATCTGCGTACGGATCTTGCCCTTTCACCCCGCACCGGGAAAAAACATCATTTTTTCATTCTTGAATCGAGCCCCTGGGTCAACGTCATCCCCCTGACCCCTCAAAACGAAGTGGTGATGGTCAGGCAGTACCGCCACGGCACACAGAGCGTCACCCTGGAAATTCCCGGCGGTCTTGTGGAGGCAACCGATTCCCCTAAAGATGCCGCCGCAAGGGAATTGATGGAGGAAACCGGCTACGGGGCTCTGGAAATCCTTCCCCTGGGCGTTGTTTATCCGAACCCGGCCATACAGAACAACGCCTGTTACACGTATCTCGCCAAAGACGTATTTCCGGCGGGTGATCAGCATCAGGATGACAAGGAAGATATCGAAGTCGTCATCAGGCCCCTTGCCCATGTTCCGGAAATGATAAAAAAGGGCGCGATTAATCATGCGCTGGTCGTGGCAGCCTTTTACCGCTATTTTATGGAGTATGTGCCCACCTCCAAATAACCGGGTTGTCTTGACTACCCAAACCAGGATTCTTATTGTTTTAAGATGGGTTAAAGTTACCGGTTCACGGTTGGAAACCCCGCATGCCGGTAACCGCAAAAGGAGGTATTTAAAGAATGGGAAACTGGGCGAAAACAACCCTTTTACTCGGCCTCATGACGGCACTGATCGTTTTTATCGGGGGGATTTTCGGCGGAAAACAGGGCATGATTGTGGCCTTTGTGCTGGCCATGGCAATGAATTTTTTCAGCTACTGGTATTCGGACAAAATTGTCCTTCGCATGTACCGGGCCAAGGAAGTCAAACCGGAGGATTTTCCGACGCTCCATGAGGCGGTAGGCCGGCTGGCGCAAAATGCGGGGCTTCCCATGCCGCGTATTTACATCATTCCCGAGGATGCGCCCAATGCCTTTGCCACGGGCCGGGATCCGGAGCATGCGGTGGTTGCGGTGACCGAGGGGCTCCTTCGAACCATGAACAACGAAGAGGCCACCGGCGTGCTGGCCCATGAATTAAGCCACATCAAAAACAGGGATATTCTGATCGGTTCCATCGCCGCCACCATGGCCGGTGCCATCATGATCCTGGCCAGCATGGCCCGATGGTCGGCATTTTTCGGGGGGGGCGGGTCTCAGGATGATGAAGGGGGCGGCATGGGCATGATCGGCTTGATTGCCATGAGTATTCTGGCGCCCGTCGCCGCCATGTTGATTCAGATGGCCATCAGTCGTTCGCGGGAGTATCTGGCCGATGCCACAGGGGCGCAGATTGCGGGAAATCCCGAAGGCCTGGCAAGTGCCCTGGGCAAGCTGGGGGCTTACGCCAAACAAATTCCCATGAAGGCCGAACCTGCCACGGCCCACATGTTTATTGTCAATCCTTTGAGCGGTCGTAAGATGGCGAACCTTTTTTCGACGCATCCGCCCCTGGAAGACCGTATCGCACGGTTACGGGGTGGCAGCGCGTATACCCCTCCCGATGACACGCAACACTTGGATGAGACCGGTGAAAGCCGGGGGAAGCAGCAGGCGCGGGCCATGTGGGACCACCTGTCAAAATGACAGGTCGAGGCCCTGAAACAGGGAGGAGTGGCTCTGATCGATACGCTCTTTCATGGCCAGGACATAATCGGGCCGCTGCTCATCCTTCCACCGGGGATATCCCCCCTGCCACACATAACGGATCAGTGCTCGAAATGAACTTCCGCTGAAACGGTACGGCCCGATGGCCACTTCATTTTGAAGTTCGTCCATGGTAAACAATGCCTTGGAGCGCTTGGCATATTTGCTAATCATGGCTTCCACAATGTGCTGTGTCCGGAGGCCTTGGGGCTTCTGCTTGAACTCCGATTCTTTTTGCGGAAAAGGGTATTTTCCGTACAATTCCCCGATAAATCCGGTGAAGTGGAGGCCGTGAATGGCGCCCATGAGGTCGCCTATCTGTTCAGGATCGGGTATATGGTACACGTGCCAGTATGATTGTTTCGGCTCATGGGGACCGCATGCGGAAATGTCGTCAATATATCCGCAAAATGCCGTGGAGAAAAAGAAGAACCGATCCAACAGCAGCATATCGGATTCAATGTTAAAAAAGCCAAAGGCAATGGTGCCGTGGCTGATGGATTCAAAGGCTAGCGGCATGGGTGCATCTCCTTGGGTGCTGATTTCCTTTTTTGAAAAATGGTGTTGACCGAGTCCCAAAAATGCTTACTTTTTATAATTGTAATTTTGAGGTGCCCTGAAGGGGGATCATCTTCGCAATCATAGGCCATCAGTGTTCAACAGAATCTATGAAAAAATTCCGCTATTATCAAGGAGCAAAATAATGCAGCCAGAAAACAGCACACAGCAGAAATTTGCCGGTGCCACCCGATATGTCCTGGATGAAGAATTAGCCCAGATCGTCAATATTTCAATGGCCCTTGAGATGCCGCTTCTGCTCAAGGGTGAGCCCGGTACCGGCAAGACCATGCTGGCACACGCCATCAGCGAAGCGCTGAACATGAAGCTTATCGTTCTCAATGTCAAAAGCAGCATGAAACTGATAGAGGCGCTTTACCAGTACGACACCCTTACACGGCTCAACGACAGCCGGTTCGGGGATTCCAAACGGGACGTGAGCGATATCGAAGAATATATCAAAATGGGAAAGATTGGCCAGTCGTTCGTTGCGGATGAAAAAGTGGTGCTGCTCATCGACGAGATTGACAAGGCTGATACGGACTTTCAGGATGATATGCTGGATGTTCTGGATCAGATGGAATTTGATATCATTGAGATTGACAAAACCGTTACCGCTAAAAACAGGCCGGTGATCATCATCACCTCCAACGCCAAAAAAGACCTTTCGGATCCGTTTCTCGGGCGCTGCAATTTTCACCACATTGCCTTTCCCGACGCCGACATGATGCACAGAATCGTCGAGGTCCATTTTCCTGAAATCGGTAAAGACCTTCTTGAAAGTTCCATCCGCGCTTTTTACAAAGTACGTGATTTCAGAGGCATTGAAAAGAAACCGGCCACACGGGAACTGATCAACTGGATTCGCGCTTTGCAGGCAGACCCCGATTTTAAAGCCAAGAATCTTATCAAGGGAGATCTCCCGTACCTGGGCGTTCTGTTTAAGAAAAGTCCTGATTATGCCGTTGCCAAGAATGCCTCGGCTCGCATGAGGATCTAAGAATCATGTTTACCAGCTTTTTCTTTCTCCTCCGAAAAGTCGGCATCCCGGTATCTCCCACCAGCTTTTTGCGCCTTCAAAAGGCCTTGCGAATGGGTTTGATCACCTCCATTGACGATTTCTACACGGCGGCCAGGTCCATCCTGGTGAAAAGTGAAAGATATTTCGACCTTTATGATCAGGTTTTTGCACACCGGTTCGAGGGGGCCGAATTAAAGGAACCTGAGCCGTTCGAGCTCAGTCAGGTGGCCCAGGCCATGCTGGAAGAATGGTTGAAGGATCCCAAAGGGGTTGCCGATGCCCTGGGAATGGACGAAAAAGCCCTCAACAAATTGAGCCCGGAAGAACTGCTTCAATATTTTCTGGACCGGCTGAAAGAGCAGAAAGAGGAGCACCACGGGGGCGCCAAATGGATCGGTACGGGGGGAACTTCTCCGGTGGGCCATTCAGGGTATCATCCTGAAGGTATGCGGGTAGGTGGTGTTTCCCGAAACAAATCGGCCATTAAAGTGGCCATGGACAGACGGTACAAAGACTATTCCCAGGATGGCCCCCTGACACAGGCCCAGATCGGTGAAGCTTTAAAACGGCTTCGAAATATGGTGCCCAGTGGTCCAAAGGATGTGGTGAACATTGATGAGACCATTTATCAAACCATGAAAAACGCGGGCGAGATAGAAATCGTTTTTGAAAGGAGTTTAAAGGACCGCCTGAAAGTTCTTCTGGCCATCGACAACGGCGGCTGGTCCATGGATCCCTATATCGAAATGGTGCAGACCCTTTTCAATTATGCGCGGGCCCAGTTCAAGGAAGTGAACACCTATTTTTTTCACAATACCATTTATGATCAGATCTGGAAGGATCCCGCCCGGTACAGAAAACCATTGTCCATCGACGATCTGGTTCGCAGAGATCCTGAAACCCGGGTGGTCATCGTGGGAGATGCCAGCATGGCCCCCTATGAACTGATGGCCACCGACGGCAGCATCCATATCGAGGAAAGATCCGGCCGACCCAGTTACGAAAGGCTTCAGTTTATCGCCGACACCTTTCCCCATACCGTGTGGATTAATCCTAGAATGGCAGCGGAATGGCCATATACCCGAAGCATCAAAATGATTCGAGAA
>JAJDOH010000088.1 GCA_022340265.1 Deltaproteobacteria bacterium
GTCCCGTCACGGTCCAATTGCGCGAAGGTGTCGTGTCCGAGTTCCACGGAGCCGCTTCCGTCGAGCGTAACGACGCCGTTGGCTCTGAGGTGCGTATACCCCGCGGTGGCATCCAACAGAATTGTGCCGTTGTTAATGATTGTGCCGCCGCTGGCACTGGCACCGACAATCAGGGTCTGGGCGTTGTCGATAAGAACCCTGTCACCGCTACCTACTGTAAGACCGCCCAGGGTATAGCTGCCGTTCATTGTCACCGTCACATCGGTTGCCGTGTCAACGGTGGCTGTATCCCCGCTTCCATTGGGCACTCCTTCCGGGTTCCAGCTGGTACTCTCATTCCAATTTCCATCAGACCCTTTGATCCAGGTGTAATCCGTTCCGGAAACGACCGCTCCGAAAGCGCAAGAGGCCCAAAATATCAGGGCCGAACAAACTAGAAAGGCCAGGAAAATGAAATTTTTTGAGAGACGTTTCTTTGATGTGTGCATTTCAAATACCACCTTTCAAGGAGGGCGGGTGAACAAAATATAACGAATTGGCGAAGCAACAGATTCAATTTGCGCAACTTAAATAGGGATAATAGTACGAAGGAATATTTCGTTCAAGTTTTTTTCAGCAAGTAAGCGGTAAAAACGGGAATCAAATCAAATGGAAAGATCAGGTGTTTTATCGTTCGCAATTGATGCCCGCCTTTCTTGCAAGTTTCAAAACCGTGTTGACGGATGGAATTGTGATTTGTAGGATGCCTTATGAAATTTTTCGTTCTCGCTAAGAAAAATGAGAAGATCAAGCGGCTGGTTCAGCATATCAACGATGATGCGGAATTGCTGCAGTTATGGAAATGTGCCAATGTCAATGCGGTGGATCGGGGCGGCATCAGCGATCATGGAGAAATCCATATCCGCATCGTGGCCAATGCCGCGCTTAAGATGCTGCGGTTGCTCGTGCAGGGCGGTGTGGAACCCAGCGTGGTGAAAAACCATTTGCTGGAACGGGATGACGCGGAGGTAATTGTGGTCCTTGCTGCGTGCGTGCACGATATCGGTATCGCCGTTCATCGGGCACATCACGAGCGATACAGCCTTTTTCTGGCCTATCCAAAAGCCCGGGAACTGCTGAAGGGTATCTATGAAGAGCCGGAACTCACCATCGTCACGTCGGAAGTGCTGCACGCCATCGTGGCCCACAATGCCAAGGAAACCTGCCTGACCATTGAAGCGGGGGTTTTGAAAGTGGCCGATGCCCTCGATATGACGGAAGGGAGGTCCCGCATTCCCTTTGAAAAGGGCCGGGTGAATATCCATTCCATTTCAGCCCAGGCGGTGGATTCGGTGGATATTGAAAAAGGAGAGAAAAAACCGGTGAAACTGGTGATTACCCTGGCCAATTCAGCGGGTATTTACCAGGTGGATGAATTGCTGCGCCATAAACTTCAAAATTCCAGTATTGCCGCCCATGTTGAAATCGTGGTCAGAATCGAAGGGGAGACGGAAAAAAGGCTCCTGGAAATCTATGATCCACAATAAAGGCATCATCCTCCCAGATACGCCTTTTCCACCTGCGGATCGGCGATCAAATCCTTTGAGGCGCCTTTAAGGGAAATCACCCCGTTTTCCAGGACGTATCCCCGCTGGGCAAAGCGAAGGGCCATGCGCGCATTCTGTTCCACCAGCAAGATGGTCGTCCCTTCAAGGCTGATGGCTTTTAATGCCTCAAACACACTCATCATCAGCAAAGGCGCCAGGCCCATGGAAGGCTCATCCAGAAGCATCACCTGCCGTCCGCTTACAAACGCCCGACCGATGGCCAGCATCTGCTGTTCGCCGCCGCTCAGGGTACCGGCTTTTTGAATCTCCCGCTCTTTCAGTCGCGGAAAAATGGCGAAGACCCGGTCCATGTCTTTTTCGATCTTCACGCGGTCCTTGCGGGCGAATGCGGCCAATTTCAGGTTTTCGAGAATGGTCATGTTTCCAAAAAGCCTGCGGCCTTCGGGAACGTGGGAAATTCCCAGTTCACTCACCACCCGGTCGGCGGGAAATTTGAGCAAATCCTTGCCATTAAAAACCATTTTTGTGCCGGGTTCCACGGGAACCAGCCTTGAAATGGCATTCAGGGTGGTGCTTTTTCCCGCACCATTGGCGCCGATCATACAGACGATCTCGCCTTTATCCACCTGGAAATCAATTCCTTGAAGGGCTTTAATTTTTTCGTAGGAGACCCTCAGATTTTCAATTTCCAAAAACATTACATTTCCATATCCTGTCCCAGATAGGCATCAATGACTTTCGGGTTATTCTGGATTTCAAAAGGTGTCCCCTCCGCGATCACTTCGCCGAAGACCAGGGTCTGGATTCGGTGGCACAGTTCCATGACCACTTTCAGCCGATGTTCAATCAAAAAGATGGCCACACCAAAGGTTTTGTGGATCAGCCGAATGATCTGCATCATCTGCAGGAGTTCTTCCGGGTTCATGCCGGCGGTGGGCTCATCCAGGAAAAGGATTCTGGGCTCCGTGGCCAGGGCCCGGGCCATTTCCACCCGCCGTTGCGCGCCATAGGGGAGCTGAAGGACATTCTGGTGCGCAAACCCATGGGCGCCCACCATTTCCAGCAGTTCAAGCGCTTTTGCTTGAATGGCTTTCTCCTCCCGATACCGTTTGGGAGTACCGAAAAAAGCCCCTGTAAGGCCGTAGGTCAGCCGTGAGTAGCGGGCCATTTTGACATGCTCCAGTACCGTCATGTGGCGCCAAAGCCTGAGGTTTTGAAAGGTTCGACCCAGCCCTTTTGAGGCGATTCCATGGGGCTTTAGGCCTACGATATCCTCTCCTTCCAGGAGAATGCGGCCGCTGGTGGGCCTGTGAATGCCGGTAATGAGATTGAAAACAGTGGTTTTGCCTGCTCCGTTAGGACCGATAAGCCCTCGAATCTGTCCCGGTTCAATTTCCAGGTTGTAAGCGTGCACCGCCCGCAGGCCACCGAAGTAATGGGTCATGTTTTTCACCTGAAGCAGTGGCATCTTAATCCTCGGTTTGCCCGCCGTTCTTTGGTTTTATCAAATTTCCCACATTGAACTCCCGAAAAGCGATGAGCCCGGTGGGCCGGAAAATCATCACCAGAATGAGCAAAAGGGGAATAATAATCCATTTCAGTATTTCAAGGGGCCGCAGGGCTTCACTCAGCAGGCTCAGGCTGACCGCGCCCAGTATGGAACCGTAAACCGAATTGAGCCCTCCAAAATAGACCATGGCCAGGATTTCGGCCAGCCGCTGAATGCCGAAAGTGCCGGGATTGATAAAGCGAAGCACGTGGGCAAACAGCCCCCCCGCAACACCGGCCCAAAAGGCGGCGAACAGGAACCCGGTCATTTTGGTTCGCCGGGTATTGACGGTCATGGCGTCGGCGGCGATTTCATCGTCACGCACAGCGTTTAGGGCTTTCCCCATGGTGGAGCGTACGAAATTATTGATGATCCAAACACACAAAACGGTCCATCCAAAAACCGTGGGCAGATTGGCCCAGTTGGGCTGGCTGCTCATCCCTCTGGGACCCCCCACCACTTCCAGGTTTTCGAGAAGGCTTTTCACGATAAACATGAACGCGAGGGATATGATGGCCAGATAATCGCCGCGGGTCCGGAAGGATGGAATCGCCACCAGCAATGCCCCCAGGGCTGCTACCAGGCCGCCGGCGATGAGTGCCAGTGGAAATAGAAACGGCCCCAGTGCAGGCGACAGCAACGCTTCCCCAAAGAGTTTGTCATTGACAAAAAGTCCCAGGGTAAAGACGGACGCCGCATAAGCGCCAAGGGCCATGAAACCTGGATGGGAGCAGCTGAACTCTCCCATGTATCCGTTAATGACATTGAGACTCAGGGTCAGCATCACGGCGATGAGCGTGAATTTGAGCGTCAGCAGCCGGTACGCACTCAGATCCGACCAGGCGTGCAGCACGGCATAAAGCAGGGCAACATGAATCAGCACGGAAAAGGGTTTCGAAAAACGGAACAGATGCTCAGCTGCCAGGTTGGCCGGTTTTGCCAATAAACGGCCCAGGAGGGCCAGGGGAAGGCCGTAAATTACCAAACCATAGATCAAGGCACCGGGAATCAGAAGCGGCTTTTTCAACATGATGAGGGCGCCGAAGAGAACCGGAATTTTGGGTAGACCCAGCAGTTCCGAAAAAGGATCGCCCACAAGGTGTTCCAGCATCACCGCTCCCAGGGCACCCAGCAGCCATCCCAGCAAAGGAACCGGTGCACGGAATTGCTTCAGCTTCAACCGCCAGCCGCCGGCCGCTTTGGACGTCATGATCATTGGTTACAACCTGAGCCGGGCACTGTAAGACTCTCCGAAAAATCCATGGGGCCTGAAAACCAGAATTAACAAGATGATGGAATATGCGATCAGATCCCGCAGGGTGGAGGGAAAAATCATGGCCACGAAAATCTCGATAAACCCCAGGAGAAACCCTGCCAGGGCGGCCCCCATGATGGAACCTCGTCCCCCCAGAATAGCGGCCACAAACGCCTTCCAGCCGAATACAATTCCCATGTAGGGATCCAGAACCGGGTAGGCGATGCCGAACAGAATGCCGGCGACCGCCGCAAGGGCGCTCCCGATGGCAAACGTGAGTCGGGCCACCTTGTTGATGGAAACCCCCATGAGGGGCACGACCGCGTAATCAAAGGCCATGGCTCGCATGGCCATGCCCCATTTGCTGCGTTTGACAAACTGGTGCAGTGCCACCATGAGAGAAATGGAGACCAGCACGATCATGATCTTCTTGTTGGTGACAAAAACGCCCCCTACATTGTAGGTGGCCGATTCAATCAACCTCGGGAAACGTACCCTTTGTGCGCCCAGGAGCATGAGATTTGCGGTTTCCAGAATAATGCCGATCATCAACCCGGTGATGGCAGCGGAAGCTCTGGGGGCTTCTCGAAGAGGCCGGTATCCGACCCGCTCCACCAGCATCCCCAGAAAAGAGGTCAAAAACATGCTGATGATGATGGTAAGTGCCAGAATCAGCCATCCCGGTGCGGCTACGGCGCCCATTTTGGCCATTGCCACCAGAAGAGTGGCAATTCCAAACCCGATGTAAGCGCCCACCATGAAGATATCGCCATGGGCGAAATTAAACAGCATCAGAATGCTGTAAACCATGGCATACCCCAGCGCAATAAGGGCATAAAAGCTGCCCCATTGAAGGGCATTTACCAGATTCTGGAAGAAAAAGGTCACTCAGACAATTCCTCTTAAAGAAAAGGCGGACATGGGCATTTTACCCCACCCGCCACGAAAGTCCAGGGGGTTCGGTAACGGGTAACAAGTGGGAAAAAGGTTGAGGATCTTTTGATGCGACATCAAGGACATACGGACTTGTAAAATTCAAATGCACCGCTATCGCTGATCCTGACAATCACGGCGCATTTCACCGGATCGCCCTCTTCCGTAAAGCTCATGTTTCCGGTAATACCTTTGAATTCCCTGATGCGTGCAATGGCGTCACGCACACACTTTCGATCCTTTTCCAGGTTGCCGGTGATCCTTCCGCAGGAACGGATCGCTTCCGCTATAATGCCCAGGGCGTCCCAGGTGAGGGCGGCCACGTCATCCGGCACGTATCCGTATTTCTTTTGGTAACGGTCAATAAATGCTTTGGTGGCCCCCGTGGCGCCGGCGGCGGCGTAGTGAGTACTGAAGAAAAGACCGTAACACTCCTTGCCGCAGAGCTTTACCGTTTCGGCTGAACCCCAGCTGTCGCTGCCCACAATGGGTTTGTTCCACCCCAGTTCGTGGGCCTGTTGCACGATCAGAGCCACTTCGTTGTAGTATTGAGGGGTAAAGAGGAATTGTGCGCCCGACTGAATAATTTTGGTGAGCTGGGAGCTGAAATCCGCATCCTTGGTGGTAAAGCTTTCAAAGGCTACAACAGAGCCCGGCCCATGAAGCTTTTCCCAGGCCTTTTTGAAAAATTCCGCCAGCCCCTTAGGGTAGTCGCTGGCCACATCGTAGAGCACCGCCGCCTTTTTAAACCCGAATTCTTCCGTAACGAAATTTGCAATTACGGGCCCTTGAAAAGGATCCAGAAAGCAGGCCCTGAACACAAAGGGACGGCCGCTGGTGGTGCTGGGATTGGTGGACCAGGGGCTGATCATGGGTGTTTGCCAGTTGTTGGCCACTTCACCGGCAGGAACGGCCTGGGCAGAGGCTTGGGGACCCACAATGGCCAGGACTTCGTCATCGGTGATCATCTTGGTGTTGGCCTTGACCGCCGATTCAGCCTTGGATTCATTGTCCTCTATGACCAGTTCCACGGGATATTTCTTTCCGCCCACGTCCAGGCCTCCAGCGGCGTTCAGGTCTTCCAGCCACATTTGAGCCGTAAACTTTGTCCCTTCACCCACCTTTGGGATGTCGCCGGTCAGGGGCGCGTTGATACCAATCTTGATGGTGTCACTTTTGCTCCAGGCATTGGGTAGGAACACAAAGATCGTAACGAGAAACAATCCGCTCAGAAGCCATCCTTTTCGCATATGATTTTCCTCCTCTTTTCGCCGTGGTTGATGAAATAGGCTACTTTAACCTCAGTTGGCGATATTTGCAATTCCTAAAAAAGATGTTGAATGTGGAACAGAAGGCATTCTTTTGTAAGGGAAAGGGGTTCTTGAAGGAAATTAAGGGGTGAGACATCTAAAAAACGCTTGCAACGGGGGCGTCTTCGGCTCTCGTTGCAAGCGGATCATCACGAAACCACTGATTGGCTTTTATTTTGAACCACGCTTTGATTTCAGGATTTCAATGCTGCTCTTGAGTCCTTTGTAGAGCCGAGCCAGTTCAAGTCCCATGCCGGAGATCTGTGCCAGGGCCTGAACCAGGTTTACATCTTCCAGCGTTGCCTCCCAGGGTTCCGCTGAATAAACCCGCAATGCACCGATAGGGTTTTTCCCCACGATAATGGGGACCGATAAAATTGAAGCAATTCCTTCCTTACCGGCCGCTTCCGGATACTGAATGCGCGGATCGTCGGTAACGTCCGTGATGGCAACGGGACCATCCTCCAGGGAACCGGCGATAGACTTCATGGCGCTGAGCGGGCCTTTGTTGACGTATTCATCGCTTAATCCAAAGGACGCGGCAACTTCCAGTTCTCCGGATTTGCGGTTGAAAAGGAGCAATGCACATCCCTTGGCCCCCAAAGCCCGTTTTACACTTTCCACCACCAGCAGGGCCACCTCTTCGGGATCCCGGGTCTGCGCGATGTCCCTTGTTACCTTCAAGATCGCTTCATAGTTCATCAATTCCTTTTTCATGATGCCCTCCTTTCTGAAAATACTGTAGGAATAAGGATTTGCAGCAAAACACCCATGACGAAATCAGCACATTAATTGGAAGTTGGGCAACATTGAGAACCAGGGGGTGAATCCCCCAACCTTGACTTTCGTTTCGCCCGAATGGGCATGAGGGTTGGTAGTGTTTAACGAAGTTGCTGTAACAATTCAGTAATCTGCTGCCCCTTGTTCAAAGGGGATACCCATTCTTCTGGAAGGGTTCCAGCACCCGAATGGGCTCCCAGCACCATCCCCACCATCATGCCCCGGGCGGCACTGTCCCCTCCCGCCATGACGGATTGGATCAGGGCTTCTTTCAGATCGCTTTCGTATTTGGCAATCAGATGAATGACCCCGGGAAAAGCTTCAGGGGTATGGCAATTTTGCCCGAAATGCGCGATGATTTTGACGGAATCATCTGCAGCCGTCTCAAGCCCGGAATTCACCCATTCGGAGAGTTCGGAACCAGAAAAGCTCTCTTCGGTAACTTCCTTAAGGGCCTTTATGGGCGGCAACCCTCCCAGAACCCTGAACGTAACCTCAGCAAAAAAAGCGGCACTTTCTACCGTGAGAGGATCGGAGTGCGTCATCTTTGTCTGGGCCTGAACCGCTTCCATCAGATTTTCCAGGTGGTCTGAATAACAGTAAACCAGCGGTGCGATGCGGGCGGCACCTGCCAGTTCGTCTGAGAGAGCGCCGGCGTCCTCGGGTCCCTTGCCCGACTCATATCCTGCCAGGGTGCCCTGGGTGGCTTCGTCCACATATCCGCTGTAATTCTTAAAGAGGGCCCTCCATCGAGTTGAAAAATCCACAAGGGAGAACCCTTTTTTTGCGGCCAGGGATTCCAGAAGCACAAACATCTGATCCCCATAATGGGTGAAATCTCCGAGCGTTTTCGAGGCATGATAACTGTTGGGTTGTGGTTCTAACAGGGAATCCACCCTTCCAAAATGGGTCTCGATGGCCGGGGTATCATAAACCCAGTGGGCGCCAAGGGCAAGCGAATCAGCTGCAAATGAAGCCATCACCATGGTAACTGCCCGATTTTCCATTCAAGATCCTCCGGTTCCGTAAAAGGGCATTGATTCTCCTGATTCAAGTGAACCATCGTTACCGTATTTTGTCAAATGAAATTTAAGTGGACGGTTTGGGTTTTCACTCCGCAAACTTGGTGGCTTTTTCCTCCTTTTCACGATCGAAATCATGGGAGGAGGCGGGCATTTCGCCCTTGATCATGGATTTCAGCGCGACCACATGCGGGTGGCTCGATCCCAATAAAAAAGCGAGTGAATGAACGGCACGGCCGAAAGTTCGATCCAGGGAATCTTGAAAATGTTCCCTGATGTCAGGCGGAAAGCTTTCATATTGTTTCAACAGATTGTAAATCCAGTCATCAAATTCTTTTGAGGCTACATTTTCTTTTTTAAAGACATACCCTTCAAGGGCACCCGCCGACGCTGCAAATTCAAATACTTCGCGATAAATGTTCATCTC
>JAJDOH010000152.1 GCA_022340265.1 Deltaproteobacteria bacterium
AGCCTTCTTCCGACTTGTTTGCAAACAGAGCGGGGTGTCCCCGGATAAACTGAGCGGCCTTGCCCTCAAGAGGGAATTTTCCTTCTTTGACGTGGAAAAGAGCGTAGCCAACAAGGTGCTGAAATCCCTGAAAGATACCGAACTTGCCGGCAGAAAAATCAATGCCAGATTTGCGGATCAGGGGAAAGCTGCTCCGCGGAATGATCTCCAATCTGATTGATTCTTTGGCAAAGGAGTTTAGAAAGCGCTATCTCCACGCCCGTAAAACCGCCAGGGGACGTACCTGAATCACACCAACGCGTGATTCAGGTACGATTTTACGCTACACTTTTATGGATGACAACCCCAATGCTTTCCGCTTTCCTTCAATGTGCCTGCGGATGAGCAGGGCGGCGTTTTCAGGGTCCGGCTCCACGGCGAAGGCGGCGCCTACCACGTCATTGAGGCCTTCCGTCAGGAGGTTGACCACATTCAGGCTGCCGGTAATGGGCGGCATGGGACCGAGGACCGTGTACACACCGGAGGCCACAAAATAGACTCCGATGGTGACCGCTTTTTCCGAATACCATTCGGGGGCCGCGCCGGCCAAAGGCAGATCGCTGATATCCACATCGAGGGCATCGGCCAGGGCAGATGCCAGAACCAGGATGCGCACATTGTCCACGCAGCTACCGAGATGAAGGACCGGCGGGATTCCGAGGGACCCGCACACTTCCTTCAACCCGGGCCCGGCCATGGCAATCGCCTCGGGAACCTTGAAACCGGCCTTGGCGTTGGCCACCGACACACAGCCCGTATCCACCACCAGTATGTCGTTTTCGATGAGCCGTTTGGTCAGGGTGACGTGTCCGTGGTCATGCTTTATTTTGGGGTTGTTGCAACCCACTATACCGACGGCCCCCCGGATTTTCCCCGCTTTGATGGCCTCAATAAGCGGTTCCGGTGTGCCGCCCAGCGCCCCTACAATCGTTTCCACGGAGAATCCGCCGATGGCGGGGACCGGTTCCACGGGAATATAGACCTTGCCCCTTCGAGTAAAGTTTTCAATCGCTTCCTTTACCAGCTCCTCCGCCAGCTTCCGTGCGTTATCCGGATGGAACTCCCGGTGTTCCATCCCCGGGAATCGGGCCTTGTCGCTGGTGCTGATCATCTTTGTGTGATAACAGGCCGCTACCGTTCCCAGGGAAGGCATGATGCACTGGTAGTCCACCAGCATCATATCCACCGCGCCGGTGGAAAGGATCAACTCGGTCATCAGGTGATTTCCGGCCATGGGAACTCCGTGCCGCATGAGCAGCTCGTTTCCGGTACAACAGACGCCGGCCAGGTTGATCCCACTGGCGCCCTTTGCCTCGGCAAGGGCGAGCATTTCAGGGGATTCACAGGCCTTCAGGATCATTTCAGAAACCACGGGGTTATGACCGTGAACGATAATATTGACCTGATCTTGCTTCAATACTCCCGCATTCACCATGGTGGGCCTTGGCGTGGGTATGCCGAACAGGATGTCCGATACCTCCGTGGCAATCATGGAACCTCCCCAGCCATCGGACAAGGCATTGCGCAATGCCTGCAGAAGGAGGCTCTGCCAGCCATTGTCCACGCCCATGTGCGTCCGGTGCATCATTTCAGAGGTTTCCCGGTCAATGCCCCGCGGCGTGACGCCGATCTTCTTCCAGAGTTCCCGCCGTTTTTCAGGGGCTCTCTTAAGCAGGGTAATCTGCTCCTGGCGCATGCCGTAGTCTTCCATCATGGCCCAAGCCAGTTCACCGGCCAGGGGCAATACGTCCTTTCCCTCGGGGTTGATTCCATATTCCAAGGCTACTTTTCGGAGCTTCCCCTCATCCCGAATAGTATAACCCGGCGCCGTACCCTTGGCCACGCCGGCCAGCACTTCCACCAGGTCCCGACCATGATCGGAATGGGATGAGGCGCCTGCCGCCACCATGCGACACAGGTTCCTGGCAACGATAATGTCGGCATCCGCCCCGCATACCCCCTTCTGAGGACCCTCGCCGAAAGGATCCACCCGGCACGGTCCCATTGCGCAGATTCTGCAGCTCAGTCCCATGTCGCAATATCCGCACTGGGGCTGCTGCGCCTGATGACGGTCCCATACGGTCTCCACCTGATCCTGTTCCGCTTTCTTCAACAGTTTCCGTCCATCTTCGGTGATGGTCAATTCCTCATAGGCTTTGCTCATGATTTTCTCCTTGTCATAAAGACCCGAATCACAGGGACAATTGAGCCCTTTTAGCACTAATCAGCAGGGCAAAAGAAGGCGACAGGGGAGCGTCCGCCCTCCCTTGAGAAATGGTTCCGGCCACCTCATCTGTCTTTCGCTTCATGGCGTCGGACATCTCCTCGAACGTCAAGGCGCCTGATTTACAGACCTCCACACAGGCAGGGATCAACCCTTCGGCCTGTCGCTGATCGCAGTTATCACATTTGACCGCAACAGTCTTTCCGGGAGGCGCCTCGCTGTCTTCGTGAAATCGGATGACCCCGTACGGACATGCCATGGCGCAGGATGCGCAGTTGATGCACCGGTCAGGATTGATGAAAACCGTTTCGGTTTCACGGTCGCGGAAAATGGCGCCCGCAAGGCAGGCCGCCATGCACGGGGCCGGATCGCAGTGTCTGCACCGATTGGGGAACCCTTCGTTGAACAAACCCGCTCCCACATGTACCCTCGGTTTGGGCAGGGGAGTTTCTCTGACAGCGGTAAACAGGCGCCGTGACCGGGAATGGGCCGTGGCGCACGCAATCATGCACTGCATGCACCCCACGCATCTTTCCGGATGAACAATGACTTTTTTCATGTGACCTCCTTTCGGCGGGAATGAATGGTTTGATTTCATTTTTTGCAACTATCCCCTCATCAACCGGCGAAAATTGAATCCGGGGGCAAGCAGGTTTTCCCTTGGGATGGTAACGGGGATTTCGTTTCGGATGAGCGACAGGAAGATCCCTCCCTGTTCCATCTGATTGATCAGGATGGCGCCAACCAGAATGTCTTCCCTAAACACCAGTTTTCTATAAGTCTTGCGGCGAAGATCATTTTTCATAAAGACCTCATACCCTGAAGCCGGGTCCGGGTTTACAACCCCAAGGGCCATGAGATCCAGTTCGAAGATCCGCATGACATTGCGGCTCAAGGCGCCCCTGTATGCAACGGGTCTGCCTGCCATATTGCTCCCCGCGATCCGCCCTTGTTCGGCCGCCTCGGGCCAGATGGCGTTGATCCAGTGGATCTTTCGCGCGATATCCACCGATTCCGCCACATCTCCGGCTGCAAAAATTCCAGCGGCACTTGTCTCAAAATTCTGATTCACGACAATTCCCGCATTGACGGCTATTTTTTTCGTGGGAACAAAAGACAGGGCAGGGGAAACGCCTTTGCCGGCAATCACCAGATCGCACGGTTGCGCCGTCCCATCAGACAAACGGGCCATTTCCACCGTTGATTTGCCTTCAAAAGACTCGACGCTGATGCCTACCCGCACTCTCAGACCATGATCGAGGAGTTCATTCAGCACGATTTTGCCGGCGGTTTCATCCAGTTGCATGGACAAGGGATACCCTGATGTGATGAGCATGGTCGGCTTCAGGCCCCGTTTCAGCAGTCCATAGGCGGCTTTGAACCCGACCAGTCCTCCTCCCAGAACCAGGGGATTGCTTTTCCCGGGAAGGACATCCAGCATTTGGCGCACATGATCCCTGGTTCGCATATAAAATATGTTTCCCAGATCGCGTCCATGAGCCTCCACCGGTCTTGCGTCCGCACCCGTGGCAATCAACAGCCGGTCGAAAGAGAAGGATCTTGTGCCGTTCTCCATCAAGATCCGCCTGTTGTCAGGATCAATGGCGGAGATCCTGCTTCCGAGCACCGGCTCAATCCCCAGATGCTCGTAGAAATTTTCCGGGCGGATCGGCAGTTTCTCAGGAAGGACGGATCCATCAAGGACCATGCTGATCATGGGACGGCCGTAAGGAAGGGTTTTTTCATCCCCGACCATGCGGATAG
>JAJDOH010000167.1 GCA_022340265.1 Deltaproteobacteria bacterium
CCTGAACTGGCAGCGGATATTCAGAATTTTGTGAAAGTGCGGCTGGCGGCTCACGAATACCCGAGGGAGATTGAATTCGTGAGAGAACTTCCCATGACCAACACTGGAAAGATCATTCGGAGGGAGCTTAAAGCCCGGGAGATTGAACGAAAAAAGGGGCCATCCCAATAAGTGGATGCCCCGTTTTTCTTTAAAGCAGGTATGGGTTGGTTCTAATCTTCAGGCAACCGTACTACCAGAACGGGTTTTTTGCACCGCCTCAACACGCGCCGGGACGTGCTTCCCATGACGGCATCTGCCAGTCCCTTGTGGCCGTGGGCACCCATCACCACAAGATCGTAGCCTCCCTTTTCCACTTCATCTAGAATCACTTCAACCGGATTGCCCGCCTTGATGACCGTATTATCAATGATGAAGGGGCATGAAGGGTCTTCTGCAGCCAGTTCTTCACAGAAATCTTCAATTCTTTTGCGGAATTTATCATGAAATTCCGTTTCATTTCGTTTCATGATTTCATGCCATTTGGTGTCCCCGATCACGTTCACCACCAGGCTCTCCCGGTAAGGGGAAAGTTGTTCCAAGGCGTGCATGACGGTGATGGTAGCGCCGAATCGGTTGGCAATGCCCGCGGCATAACCGGCAGCATAACGTGCATTTTCTGAAAGATCCGTGGTGTACAGAATTTTCTTAATTTCAGGAATCATGATATCCTCCCCCTCTTTGCTGATGCTTAACAAAATGCGGTTGGAAAACAGCATGGAATTTGTTAGGCTTTTATTTTACGCGGCTCCGAATCGTTTGAAGTATAGTGCCGGAAAAGATTGAAAGGCAAGCAAAATATCGGGAAGCGGGATCTTCAAAAGCCGCATTTCGCAATCCGCAATGAAAAGGGGTGCAGGGCGTGAATGAAACAACACAAATCGTACTGGGCATATGCGCCCTGGTGGCAGTCTATATCCTGACCCGTCAATTTCACTCCTGGCGGTTTTCGAGAACCTATCTCTTCATTATCAATGACTTGAAAAAGAAAGGGGCTTTGAATTCAGACACCGCGGTCCATCTTCCCTACGCTAAAAAGAGCATGCTTCGTATCGGCATGCGGGACTACCGGCCCAAAGCGCTGGAGCATCTGGCCATGAAACAGATTGTGGGCATGACTGAAAACGGGCGCTATTATTTGATTGCAAGCCCCGAAGACCTGCCAATGGTTTAGAACCCATCCATTTAGGTGGTCAGCTTGCGGTAGATTTCAGGAATTCTGACCGGCAGCTTGTCAATGTCATCGATGAACACATAATTGGCGGATCCGTACATATGGGAAAGGTATGAGTGTTCAGCTTTGTCGATGGTGATGCAGAAAGGATGGATGCCGGTCTCACGGGATTCCAGCAGCGCTTGCCGCGTGTCCTCAATGCCGTAGGATCCTTTATAGATATCGTAATCATCCGGTTTGCCGTCGCTCAGGATAATCATCAGCCGGGTACGGGCTTCAATCTGGCGCAGAATGCCTGTGACATGGCGAATGGGCGGTCCCATGCGCGTATAATCCAGAGGCGAGAGCCCTGAAATACGTTCCTTTACGGGTTCACCATATGCCTCCTCAATCCCTTTGATGCGAAACAGTTCGCACCGTTTCCGGGTTCTGCCGGAAAATCCGTAAATGGCAAAGCGATCCTTTAACACCTGAAGCGCTTCACTCAAGATTAAGAGGGCCGTTCGTTCCATGTCGTTGATCCACCCTTTCGTTGATCCGCTTAAATCGATGAGAAACGCGGTTGCGATGTCACGCCTGTCCCTTCGTAACTGAGAAAATACCCGTTCAGAGGGGGTCAGGCCGGCCCGTCCATCTGCAAAGGCTTCGATGGCGGCATCCAGATCCACGCGATCTCCCTCCTTCTGTTTCTTGAGGAGGCGCTGAACCGTCTGAATCCGCTCAAACTGTCTTTTGATGGTTTGAATCATGCCCCGATAACGCGCAAGGACATTATCGGCAAAGGCCGAATCTCCGGTTGCGGCGTCGGATTCCCTTAAAAGGACCCAGCGTTTTCGATATCCCTCTCTACGGTAATCCCATTCGTCATAAACATGAACACCTTTGCCGTGCTCCGACAGGATGTTGCTGGTTCCCGTGGGCGTCTGGCAGAGGGACCTGAATGAATGTCCACTCATATCGTCGGCGATGGCCACGTAAGCACCGGGAATGGCACCCAGGTCTTCGTAGATTTCCGTTATGATTTTCCGCATGGCTCCGGGGATGGGAACCGGGTTGCCGTCCAGTAAAAGTTCATGGGGGCTCTGCTGTTGGGACAGGGTTTTGCTTTCAGATGAAAGCGTGTCATCGGTCCCCGGGATTTCGATTTCCACCTGCTCGCACTGGGGAAAATCCTCTAACATTTTCGCCAGTTCCTCGCGAAACCGAGTACGTGTGGCTTCACGCCGTTTGTGGCGCCCCCGTTCCGCATCTTCGGGCTTTAGAATGCCCATAAAACTCACAGGCGCTATCGGTTTATAGGCACCGGGGATTTCATTGATGGTCCCAATGGCTCTGGTGACCGCCCCGGCCGTATCTTGAACGGTGGCCTCCGGTCGGCTGAGCAAACTCGAAAGCCGGTGTATCTTTCGGACCATCTCTTCCCGATCGGTTTCTTCAAACCGTTGCGTATTCCCCGTAAGCCACTGCATGATCAGGTTTTCCATGATTTGGCTTTTGAAAGGAAGGTCGACAAAACAGGGCCTTTTAATGCCCAGCTCTTTCTTGAGACGTTTCATTTGACGAAACAAACCCGGCAGCCGGGCTTCTATCCATGCCTCGATACGGAGGGTCTCCATAAAATTGAACAAATCTTCCGCCAGAACAGGGTCAGGGAAACGGTTGAAGAATCGGAGAAGCGGTGGCACTTTCGTTTGATTCAGCCCTCTATCGTTATCAGACCCGGGCGCGGCTTCAATGACAGGAATCTTTTTGGGATTTAAGCGATAGGTTCCCAGATCCGTCTGCAGGAATTTGTGGGTGACCATGATTTTGTACAAAAGGGCGTTATCTTCTTGCAGCGGGAATGTTGAAATTCGCTCGGGGAGATAAATGGCCAGCGTGTCCGTATAATGGACGGATGATGGTTCCAGATGAAAGTCTCGATGACCCAGGGCATGCACATAATTGCCAAGGATGCCGTTAACTTCATGAAATGAAACGCCTTTCCCCCAGTATTGTGCGAAAAGGGGGTGGCGATCCAGTTCCAGAATGAATTCCTTGGCAGGATTCAGCCCTTTGGCATCAAAAATATCCAATACCAGAGCGACCCATTCCTCCAGCGAAGATATTTCGATACGTTCCAGAAGTGCTTTGCTTTTAATCAGAAAATGATATCCCAGTTCCGGTTTGATGCTTACCAGGGTGCGTGCGTGCTGCAGCAGAATCCTTTGCGTATCAGCGGAAAGCCCTTCCAGAAGGCCCGGAAACCCCTGTTCTTCCAGGTCTTCCGCATCATACATCCTGGAACCGATCTCCAATGGAAGCACAAAGGGCGACAAGAGATCATTTTCCGGTTCCTGGAGATGGGGTTTACGCGTCATGGGTTATCTCGCCTTGCGGGCTTAAAACAGGGAGGAAATCATTTCATCCATGGACCGTTGCATCTCCACGTCGTCGCTGAGGGTATAGGCGACAGCTGAAAGACATGCATCGTGAGGGAGAATGCCCGATTGAATGAGTTTGCCGGCATTAATCAACAGTCGGGTGCTGCCTCCTTCATCGAGACCTTTTTCTTTTAAATTACGGGTCATGTGACCCAGATGAACCAGGCGCCTGGCGGTTTCTTCACCCACTCCCGCTTCACGGGTTACGATGGCTATTTCGCTCACCTCTTCGGGATAGTCAAACGCCAGGGAAACAAAACGCTGCCGGGTACTCGGCTTGAGATCTTTCATGATGCTCTGGTAACCAGGATTAAAAGAGAGAATCAGCATAAATTCCGGGACGGCACGCAATATTTCACCCTTTTTTTCCATGGGCAGAATACGGCGGTCATCCGTCAAAGGGTGGATGACCACCGTGGTATCCTTTCGGGCTTCGACAATTTCATCCAGATAACAGAATCCGCCAGCCTTGACGGCCCGGGCCAGAGGTCCGTCCATCCATACCGTTTCGTTTCCCTGAATGAGATACCGTCCCACCAGATCGCCGCTGGTCAGGTCGTCGTGACAGGCGACGGTTATAAGGGGGCGTTTCAGCCGCCACGCCATATACTCCATAAACCGGGTTTTCCCGCATCCGGTGGGGCCTTTGAGGAGTACGGGCAGATGGTTCCGGTAGGCTTCCGTAAAGATGTCGATCTCCCGGCCCGAAGGGAGATAATAGGGCTCATCTTCAATGAAGTAGGCTTCAATGGGTTTGACCTGGTTCCGCATCAATAGTTGTTTCCCTTCAAGCGTTATTTCTTAGGATGCCTGGGATTTTCCACCCCTTCCGTGGGTTTGCCGAAAGAAGCGGTATCCAGCCCCGCCAGAGGATGGTTCTCCGCATACATGGGTTTGAGTTTTCGGGCGCGAATTTCGGGATAGTATTTGGCAATGGTTTGCTGACTTCTGTTCAGCGGCACTTCTTCAATTTCATAATCCGTTGTGCCCATGCCGTTTTCGACCCCGCCGTAAACTTGTGGTTCGATGTCTTTTCCCTTGATAATATTCAGTTTTTTGGTTCCCGGCGCCAGGGCTTCGAAGTCTTCGGCTTCTGAATTGGTGAGTCCGGGGGCAGCGTTCATCATGTCGATACAGGCTTTGTCCACCGCTACGGGGTCAAGGGAGGCCAGAATGCCCAAACCATTAACAATGGGCGTGTCCGTCCAGCCGTAGCAATCGCAGACCGGCGTAATGTCTATGGCGAAATTCATGAAGAAGGTTTTGCCCGGTTCCTTGGTCATCATGGCAGCCAATGCCGAATCGGCGATGCGTCGTCCCAGGGCCGGCAGATGATCAAAGCGCTGGATAGCACCTACTCCCGCCATATTGACGCAGAGATTGGCGCAGGAAAAGCAGTACACGCAGTTTTCTTCATCTATCTCGAATCCGCTATCGGTGATTTTGATACCGCCTTCCGGGCAGCAGGCCTCACAGGTTTCCCACCATTCACAAGACCGTCCCGGGCACAATTCCAAATTGAAAACCGGTTTGTCACCGGCCAGAGCGCCGTGGAGATTCATTTTCCCTCGTTTGCTGGCGCCGCCCACACCGATGTTTTTCATGGCACCGCCGTAACCGCCGGCCGGATGACCCTTGAAATGTGCCAGCGAGAGCAGTGCGTCCGCATCGGCGATGGCACGGGAAATAAACTGTTTTTCAAGATAAGTGCCTCGGCCCTCAAGGTCTACGACGACGTCATCGGTTCCCAGCCAACCGTCCGCAATGATAACCGGGCACCCCATGGTGCCGTGGTTGAAACCGTTCATGTTGGCGGTTTCAAGGTGGTCAATGGCCAATGTTCGGCTGATCCAGGGATGATATGGCATGGTGGTGGTGTCTGTTACAAAAGGCTTGCATCCCTTTTCCTTCAGGAGGTCCACCAGGGTTCTTACAATTACCGGACGCAGATAACCCACATTGTAAGCTTCACCCATATGGGTTTTTACCGCCACGATATCGCCGGGTTTCAGATTGTCCAGCCATCCGGAATACTCCAGAATTTCTCTCCCCTTAATGGCCATGGATTCCAAAAAACGTCTCGCCCTTGCATCCATGAACCAGATTTTCGCTTTGGCCATTTCAAATTCCTCCCTAAATGCATTTGATTCCCTGCAAGATACACTAAAATATTAATTTCCCACATTTTCTATTATCCTACAAGCACAAATTAACAGTCCTTATTGGGGCAATGGAAATTCATTCAAGTTCCGAAATTCAAAAACCGCCTCTCTGTTCGCTATTCGCCTTGACTATGGCGAACGATTGAATTAAACAAATGAATTTAATCAACGATAATAAAATGGATTATCTGAAAGATTTACAAAATTGAAAGTTGCCTGACTATGGGAAAACCGAGTGCCATCTTAGAAGATCGTGAGACCAAGGCGGAAAAATTAAAAGCGAACGGGGTCAACCTATATCCTGCGGGCTACCCGGTGGATATCACTGCCGGCGAGATTGTTGAACAGTTCGGTGACATGGATGAAGAAGCGCTGGAGCAGAACCAATCAAGTTATCGCCTTGCCGGCCGCATGGTTGCCAAAAGGGATTTTGGAAAAGCCTCCTTTATCCACATTAAAGACAGGTCGGGCCGCATTCAGGCCTATGTTCGGAAGAACAAGGTAAAAGAAGGGCAATTCGAAACATTTAAGCTGATGGATATTGGCGATTTCGTGGGTATCAGGGGGCCGCTGTTCAGAACCAAAACCGGCGAACTGACCCTTGTGGCGGAAGATCTGGTATTGCTCAGTAAGTCCATGAGACCTCTCCCTGAAAAATGGCATGGTCTGACCGATGTGGAAACACGATACCGCCAGCGGTATGTGGACCTGATTATGAATGATCCCGTACGGGATGTTTTCGTGACCCGAAGCCGCATCATTCAAGCCATTCGGGAGTTCTTTATCGCCAGGGATTTTCTCGAAGTGGAAACGCCCATGATGCAACCCATTCCGGGCGGCGCCACTGCCAGGCCCTTCATTACCCATCACAATGCCCTGAACATGGATCTTTATATGCGGGTTGCCCCAGAGCTTTACCTGAAACGGCTGGTGGTTGGGGGGTTCGAACGGGTGTTTGAAATCAACCGTAACTTCAGGAATGAGGGCCTTTCCATCAAGCACAACCCCGAGTTTACGATGATGGAATTTTATATGGCTTATGCCACCTACGAAGATCTGATGGTTTTGACAGAGGAGGTCTTCAGTCATCTCCTTGAGCAGGTCATCGGCCGGCAGGTGATCGAATACCAGGGAAAGCGCATTGACTTCACACCGCCGTGGAAACGAATTTCTCTTTTTGATGCCCTTAGAGAGACAGGCGAAATTCAAGAGAATATTTTTGAAGGCCGGGAGACGGCTGCAGCGTTGGCCAGGCGTCTCACGATTCCCGTCCAGGAAAGAGACGGACACGGACGGATTCTGACCAAGCTCTTTGATCACCTTGTGGAACCCCATCTGTTGAACCCCACTTTTGTAACCGGTTATCCCACTGAAGTTTCACCCCTTTCAAGGCGTAACGACCAGGATTCTACGCTGACGGATCGTTTCGAGTTGTTTATCGGGGGACGTGAAATTGCCAACGCGTTTACAGAATTAAACGATCCCGTGGATCAGAAGGCCAGGTTTGAAAGTCAGGTGGCCCTCAGGGATGCCGGGGACAAAGAGGCATTGTTTATGGATGAGGATTACGTTACCGCCCTCGAATACGGAATGCCGCCCACAGCGGGTGAAGGAATCGGAATCGACCGGGTGGTGATGCTCCTCACCGATTCGCCCTCCATCAGGGACGTAATCCTGTTCCCCCAGATGCGGCCCAGGGAATAGTCGCCTCCTGTCATGTTTGAGTTATTTCTAGGGATCAGGTATCTGAAAGCCAAACGGAAACAGCGCTTTATTTCCGTTATTACCATTATCTCCGTGATTGGTGTGATGGTCGGGGTCATGGCGCTGGTAGTGGTGCTTTCCGTGATGAACGGTTTCAGATCGGATCTCATGAATAAAATACTGGGGGTTAATTCCCATGTCCTGGTGTTGAACCTCAGCGGGACATTCAGCGGTTACAAGCAGGTGGCTGAAAAAGTGAAAGAAACAAAAGGGGTGGTGGCCGTAACCCCTTTTATCTACACCCAGGTCATGCTCAATAGCTCCGGAAGGGTTTCGGGCGCCGTACTGCGGGGCGTGGATCCCAACAGTGCCGGGCGCGTCGTAAACTTTGACAAAATGATCAAGGATGGGTCGTTGTCGTCCTTGAGTCAAACTGAAAACGGTATTCCCGCTATCATCATCGGAAGCGAACTGGCCAAACAGATTGGTGCCGCCACTGGAAGTCTGGTGACGGTCATTTCCCCCGAAGGAAAATTAACCCCTCTTGGGCGAACGCCCAACACCAAGAAATTCAGGGTGACCGGCATCTTTGATTCCGGTATGTACGAATACGATGCTTCCATGGTATATATTTCGCTTAAAGAAGCGCAGCGCTTTTTGGCGCTGGGTGAGAATGTGACCGGACTTGAACTGAAAGTCAAAGAGGTTTATCAGTCGGATGTGGTTGCAAAGAGAATTCAGAAAAAACTGGGGTATCCTTACTGGACCAAAGACTGGAAACTCATGAATCGAAGCCTTTTTTCAGCGTTAAAGCTTGAAAAACTGACCATGTTCGTCATTTTGACAATGATTGTTCTGGTGGGTGCCTTGAACATCATCAGTACGCTGGTCATGGTGGTCATGGAAAAGACGCGTGATGTGGCCATCTTGAGGGCCATGGGCGCATCAAGCAGAAGTATTATGCGTATTTTCATGTTTCAAGGTATTCTGGTAGGATTCATCGGAACCGTTGCGGGTCTTTTATCGGGCCTGGGGCTTTGCCATTTGTTGTCCAGATATCAGTTTATTAATCTTCCTTCCGATGTATACTACATCAGCAAACTACCGGTTCAGGTTTCAGGAATGGATGTTTCCATTGTAGCAACCGCGGGAGTGATTATTTCATTCCTGGCGACGCTTTATCCGGCCTGGTATGCATCAAGGTTGAATCCCGTGGAGTCCTTTCGGTATGAGTGAATGGTCGGATGAGAGCAACTTGAAGGTTGAAGCAGCGTCCCATTCGCCTATTTTGACCTTTGACGGGGTCAGCAAGTCCTTCATGCACCTGGGCGACACCATAGAGGTCTTGAAAGGGATTGATCTGGAAATTTATCCCGCTGACAGTCTAGCCGTTACAGGGGCATCGGGCGTTGGGAAATCCACCCTGCTCAACATTATGGGAAGCCTGGATGCTCCAACCGGCGGTACCGTCAAATTTAATGGTTTCGATGTATATAAAATGGGCCAGAGGAGCCTGTCCCGTTTGAGAAATCGGGAAATCGGTTTTGTTTTTCAATTCCACCACTTGCTACCTGAATTGAATGCATTGGAAAACACCATGATGCCGGCCTTGATCGCCCGGTATCCCAGGAAACGTGCGGTTCAACTGGCTGAAAATGTCCTTTGCAGTGTGGGTCTGGAAAAACGCATGTCCCACCGGGCCGGCGAGCTTTCCGGTGGTGAGCAACAGCGCGTCGCCATTGCAAGGGCACTGATTATGAATCCAAGGCTGATTCTGGGTGACGAGCCAACGGGAAACTTGGATTGGGCAACGGGTGAAGAGATCGCCGAACTACTTTTTCACTTGAACGAAGAGGCAGGCGTTGCCATGGTGATTGCAACTCACAATCAGAAACTGGCGGAAAAAATGTCGAAAAGAATGGAGTTGATTGATGGCCGAATTCGCTAGGTTTATGAAACACCCCATGGTTTTTTCCATTAACAATATTAGAAGAAGGGCTTTCATCTTTTCCGTCCGGGCTTTTTTTCTGTTTCTGGCGGTTTTCTCCTTTGGCGTCGTGGAAACCCAGGCCAAAGCGGAAAAAGGAACCATCTGTATTCTGCCATTCCAGATTAATGCGGCCAAATCCTATTCCCATCTGCAGGAAGGGTTGCAGCAAATGCTTGCATTACGAATGCAACAAAACGGTTTCAAAACGGTTCCACCTGAGTCCATCAACAAGGACCCCTTTGTCTTTTCAAAGGTTTTGCAGAACAAGGAACTGGTTCAACTGGGTAATCGTTTCAAGGCGGATTGGGTGGTGAAAGGAAGTATGACCCAGATTGGCGACAAGGGGAGTATTGACCTGAAAGTGGTTGATGTTTCCGGCAAAAAGATGCCTTTTTTTATTTTTCAGGTGGTTGAAGATTTAGACGAGGTTCCGGAGTCGGTGAAGCGGCTGGCTTTAAGCGTCGAAGACCGGATTAGGGGGGTTCCCCAGATCGATTCCATTTATGTGGCAGGGAATCGACGAATCGAAAAAGCCGCCGTACTGGCTGTCGTGGGAACGCAGCCTGGGGACAGGCTGGATATGGACAAACTGGACCAGGACCTTCGTGATATCTACAAGATGGGCTATTTCAAGGACGTTACCATGGATGTGTCCGACGGCCCGTCCGGGAAGGTGATCACCTTTAACGTGGTTGAAAAGCCATCCGTTGGCAAGATCGTATTTGTGGGTAATGATGAGTATGATGATGAAGATCTTAGTAAGGAGCTTGGGATCAATCTTTATTCCATCCTCGACTATAATGCCATCAATCAGAGTGTCAATCGCCTGCGGGATTTCTACAAAGAGAAAGGTTATTACAACGCTGAAATAAAAGAATCCACGGAAACCCTTCCCAACAACGAGGTGATGCTGAAATACAATGTCACTGAAAATGACAAGGTTTACATTCTGAAGATTGAGTTCAAAGGGAACAGGGCTTACGATGATAAACAACTGGAAGACCTCATGGAGACCAGTACCAAATGGATTCTTTCGTGGATTACCAAGGCGGGTATTCTGGACAAGAAGAAACTGGAATTTGATGCACATAAAATTACCAGCTTTTACCATAATCATGGGTACATCAAAGCCAAGGTGGGGGATCCGAAAGTTCATTATGATGACAAAATCAAAGGACTGGTGGTTTCCATTGATATCCATGAGGGTGAGCGTTATGAGGTGGATAAAGTCAATGTTGCGGGGGATCTGATTGAACCTGCCGACAAGCTTTTGAAAAGTGTGGATATCGGCAAGGAAAAGGTTTTCAACCGGGAAACAGTCCGAACGGATATTCTCAGTCTTCAGGATATTTATGCTAACCAGGGGTATGCCTATTCGGAGATCAAACCCATCGTAAAGGAAAACGATGAAAACCACACGGCCGACGTCACCTATCAGATATCCAAGGGTCCCAAAGTCCGTTTTGAGCGCATTACCATCACCGGGAATCAGCATACGAGAGACAAAGTGATCAGGCGGGAACTGAAGGTCATGGAGGGGGATTATTTCAGTAGCCAGGGCATGCAGCGGAGCACCGAGAATTTGAAGCGGCTGGGGTTCTTTGAGGATGTGCAGTTTCACACCAAAAAGGGGAGTCGTGATGACTTGATGGATTTGAACGTGGACGTGAAAGAGAAGGGGACCCGGACATTCAGCGTGGGTGCCGGTTACAGTTCCGCGTATTCCGCTTTTATGACCTTTCAGGTTGCCGATGAAAATTTCATGGGGTATGGGCAGCGGTTGTCGGCTTCAGCCAGGATCGGCGGAAGGAATACGGAGTTTGATATCCGCTTTCTGGAACCCTGGCTGTTTGATACGCGTCTTTCTCTGGGGGCCGACATCTATAAGTTTACACAGGAATATACGGACTACACGCGAGCCAGCTATGGGACTCGGATTTCCCTCGGTGCACCGCTCTATTTGGATTACACCCGGGGAACCCTGATGTATGGTTATGATAATGCCAACATCAGTGATGTGTCCAATGATGCCAGCTATATCATCAGAGACATGACGGGCAATAATGTGACCAGCAGTCTTACGCTGTTGCTGAGTCGGGACAGCAGGGACCGAACATTTAATACCAGCCGCGGATCCATCAATGAGTTTTCCGTGCAGTATGCCGGCGGATTTTTGCAAGGGACCGAAGAGTTCACCAAATACCGAGGCAGGTCGGCGTGGTTTTTCCCCTTGTTCTGGAACACGGTGTTTATGGTACAGGGCCGGGCGGGGTACATTGAGAACCGGGGCAATTTGTCCGCTTATCAGAAATTCTTCCTGGGCGGCATCAATACCGTGCGCGGTTATGACTATAATACCATTTCCCCCATCGACCCGGCGACGGGGGATTATATCGGTGGTGAAACGATGATGGTCTATAATTTAGAATACCATTTTCCAGTGTTGAAGGAACAGGGGGTGATCGGCATTGTGTTTTTCGATGCGGGTAATGCGTGGGACTCCGGATCTGCCGACGCCTATGATTTCAGCGGTCTTTTGAAATCGGTGGGGGCCGGTCTCAGGTGGTTTTCGCCCATGGGCCCCCTGCGTCTGGAATATGGGTGGAAACTGGACAAGGATGAGGATGAGGGCGCTGGAAAATGGGAATTTAGTATTGGCGGAGCCATGTAAAGAAGCTATTTTAGATCTAATGGAAAGGGGCGTAAAATGAAAAAAATTTTTCTGATTTTGTTGGGTGCGACATTTTTGTTTTCAATGCAATATGAAAAGGCGTTGGCCGCTGATGTCAAAATCGGCGTATTGGACATGAAACGTTTACAGCAGCGATCGGCGAATTTTCAACGGACAAAGGATGAACTCAAGAAAAAATATAACGCTTTTCAGAAGAAACTGGACGCTGAAAGAGCGCAGATCGATAAGTTGCAAAAAGATTTGGAGAAGCAGAGCATGATGTTGAGCCTTGATGCCAAGGAAAACAAAGAAATTGAATTGGGTAAGCTGACACGGCATTACAAATACATGGTTGGGGAAGTGACACAGGAAATGAAAGACGCCGAATTCGAAGCCACCAAAAAAGTCGGAAGGGAAATTGAAAAGATTGTTCAGAAAATTGCCAAAAAAGAAGCGTATACGCTCATTTTGGAACAGGGTGCGGTTGGGCTTGTCTATTATGATAACACCATCGATATCACCGCGGAGGTGATCAAAGCGTACGACCAGACGAAATAGCAGGAGAAACAAATCCTTGGAAATACCCATAACAAAAGCCGCGGAAATGGTGGGTGGAGAGTGTGTCGGCGATGAAAAATTTGTTGTTACAGGAATCAATTCTCTTGATCAGGCCGGTCCCAGGGAAATTTCCTTTTTTTCGGATCACCGCTACGGTGAAAGCCTGAAAAACACAAAAGCCGGTGCCCTGCTGGTTTCTAAGATAAATGCTCAATTCACTGGACCTCAGGTGCTGACAGCGCATGTGGCACTGGCCTATGCGAAACTCGCGGCTTTTTTTGCCGTACCGCCCACGCGATATCCCGGGGTCAGTTCTGATGCCTTTATCAGTGGTGATTGTCGGCTGGGTGAAGATGTATCTATTTCCCCAATGGTCTATGTGGGCAAGGGTTGTGAAATCGGTGACGGGGCAACCCTCTTTCCGGGCGTCGTCCTCGATCAAGGGGTAAAGATTGGAACAAGGACCCTTTTGTATCCCAATGTAACGGTTCTGCGGGGTTGTGTCATTGGTAATGATGTCATCGTCCACGCCGGTACGACCATTGGAAGTGACGGGTTCGGTTTTGTAAGGGATGGTACGTCATCCGTTAAAGTGCCGCAGACCGGGATTGTCCAGATTGATGACCATGTTGAAATCGGGGCCAATAACTGCATTGATCGGGCCGCTTTTGGAAAAACCTGGATTAAAGAAGGTGTCAAAACCGATAACCTGGTTCAGATCGCTCATAATGTGGTGATTGGTGAGCATTCGATTATTGTGGCGCTCACAGGAATTTCGGGCAGTTCACGGTTGGGTCGGGGCGTGCTGATTGGGGGTCAAGTCGGGGTGAATGACCACATAGAGATAGGGGACGGTGTGATGGTAGGCCCCCAGTCGGGCGTGGCAAAGTCGATTCCTTCCGGGGGGATCTTTTCCGGCACTCCTGCCATACCGCACCGTGCCTACCTTCAAAATACGGCACTGGTTGCCAAACTGCCCCAATTCAAAGAACGGCTTCGTGGACTTGAGAAAAAAGTTCGGGAATTGGAAGATCGTCTTGAAAAAAATGGCGATTAAATGCCCCAAAAGAGGATGACGGATTAGAGAAGGAGTCATATTCAAATGGAACTTCCTTTGACCTATCGGGAAATCACGGAAATTCTTCCCCACCGCTACCCGTTCCTGCTGGTGGACAGGATTATTGAGATGGAATTGAACAAAAAGGTTGTGGGTATTAAAAACGTAACGGCCAATGAGCCTTTTTTTCAAGGGCATTTTCCGGGCGAGCCCATCATGCCGGGCGTTTTGATTATTGAGGCCATGGCCCAGGTAGGTGGTATGCTGGCACGTTTGTCCATGCCCGAAGTCCTGGAAAAAGAAGATCCCGATCCTATACGTTTTGTGGCCATGGACAAAGTGAAATTCAGAAAGCCGGTCGTACCCGGCGACCAGATTCGATTTGAAATTGAACCGCTCAGAAAAGGCACAAAGGTCTGGAAGGTCGCGGGAAAGGCCTTCGTGGACGGTCAACTGGTGGCAGAAGCGGTTTTGGTGGCAACCATTGGATAGCTCTATAGACATACACCCGTTAGCTGCAGTGAGCCCCGGTGCGAAGGTTGCCAACGGTGTCAAGATCGGTCCGTTCAGCAGTGTGGGAGATCATGTCATTATTGGCCGCGATACGGAAATCGGGCCCCATGTGGCCATTGAGGGGCATACGACCATCGGGGAACGGAACCGGTTTTATCCTTTTTCGTCTATCGGCGCACCGCCCCAGGATGTCGGGTACGGGGATGAGGATACCCGGCTGTTGATGGGCGATGATAATATTGTTAGGGAATATGTCACCATCAATCGCGCCACTACAAAAGAAGAATGGGAAACCGTTATCGGAAGCCATGCCTATTTCATGGCATATTCCCATGTGGCCCATGACTGCCGCTTGTCGGACTGGGTGATCCTGGGAAACGGGGCAACGCTGGGCGGGCACACCCATATCGGTGAATACGCCATTTTAAATGCCTTCCTGGCGGTTCAGCAGTTTGTGAGAATTGGTGCCCATGCCTTTTTAGGGGCCAAAGCCGGAATCGATCGCGATGTCCCTCCCTATATGATCACCGCCGGTCCAAGGGCCAAACTCTATGGCGTCAATCAGAAGGGGCTTCTAAGACGCGGTTTTTCACAGGAAACCATTGATATTTTGAAAAAGGCGTACCGTATTTTGTGGCGGGACAACAAAAGGCTGGATGTGGGCATTTTGCAGGTCAAAGAGGAGCTGGAAATGATACCGGAGTTGAAAGTGCTCATCGATTTTCTATCCGGATCGAAACGCGGGGTCATTCGGTGATTCAGTCCCATGATAAAATCATCGGGTTAATCGCCGGGGGCGGACAGTTTCCGTTGCTGGTGGCGGATGCAGCCCGAAATCAGGGGACGAGGGTCGTAGCGGTTGCCCATTACGGAGAGACCGATGTCGCTTTATCGAACAAGGTAGACGAGATTGCATGGGTTAAGCTGGGCCAGTTGGGGCAGCTTATTAAAACCTTCAAGAAATTCGGCGTCAGTAAAGCGCTGATGGCGGGCTCCATCGCCAAGAAGAAAATGTTTGATATGCGTCCTGATCTGAAAGGCCTTGCCATCATGAGCAAACTGGCAATTTTTCACGACGATGACATTCTCCGTTCGATAACCGCTGAATTTGCCAAAGAAGGGATTGAGATCGTCAGTTCAACCCTTTTCCTGCCGGATCTTCTGGCCCCTGAAGGTTGTCTCACCAAGCGGCAGCCTACCAAGAATGAATGGACGGATATCCGTTTTGGCTGGAAGATTGCCAAGGAATTGGGTCGCTTGGATATTGGACAGAGTGTCGTGGTGAGGAAAAAGACGGTCCTGGCGGTTGAGGCTATTGACGGAACCGATGCCACGATTCTTCGCGGGGGGGCGCTGGCAAAAGAAAAGGCGGTTGTTGTCAAAGTCAGCAAGCCGAAACAGGATCTTCGTTTTGACGTGCCATGCGTGGGAATGGAAACCATTTCCGTCATGAAAAAAGTCAAAGGGGCTGTTCTGGCCGTTGAAGCCGGACGTACCCTGATATTTGACGGACCCGAGATGGTGGCGGCCGCGGACAAAGAAAAAATTGCGGTGGTTGCTGTCGAAAGCTTTTAGGTTTGGGGTTTGAGGGTTTTTAATCTCTGAAAGAGCTTCAGGAGATAAGGGTGAAAAAGGATAGGCTTAAAGTCGCGGTGATCGGTGTGGGGCATCTTGGTGAATATCATGTGCAGAAGTATAAAGCTTCGCCGGACGTGGAGCTGGTAGGTGTTGTGGATGTTGATGAGAAGCGTGCCAGGGAAATCGGAGACCGATACAATACTGTCGCTCACAAGGATCATTCCCGCATTCTGTCTCAGGTGGATGCGGTGAGTCTGGCCGTGACCACCGAAATGCATTTCGAAGTGGCAAAGGATGTGTTGGCGAGCAATGTTCACATGCTCATCGAAAAGCCAATTACCTACGATCTGAAAGAAGCGGATGAACTGATCCGCATGGCCCGTGAACGGAACCTGGTATTGCAGGTGGGGCTGGTCGAACGGTTTAATCCGGCCATCAAAAAGCTGGAGCCTCTTCTCAAAGATCCTGTTTTTATCGAATCTCATCGAATGAACCTGTTTACGACGCGGGGGCTGGATGTGGACGTGGTGCTCGATCTGATGATTCACGATCTCGATATCATCCTTCATTTGGTCCGGAGTAAAGTCAAAGAGGTCCATGCGGTGGGGATGCCAGTTATAACGGAAAAGACGGACATCGCCAACGTTCGCCTTATTTTCCAGAACGGTACCGTGGCAAATTTGACTGCCAGTCGCGTCTCAGGAAAAATGCTGCGAAAAATCCGGGTTTTTCAGCCGGATGCCTATTTTTCAGCGGACTGCGGCAAGCGCCAGCTCACCGCCATTAAACTGGACCCGGCCAAAAAAGATGCCAATAATTTTCCTCAGGTGGCCACCAGTAAAGAGACATATGAGGCGAGCGATCCCCTGGGCGATGAAATTTCTTCCTTTGTGTTCGCTGTTCGGAATGGTTCGGAGCCTATTGTGACGGGTGAGGATGGGCGGAATGCTTTGAGCGTTGCCCTGAGTATTATCCATCAGATCGAACGAGGCTGTCAGAATTTCAAACCCATCTGTACATAAAGTGAATCGCAAACTGATCCTTATGGTGGCGGGGGAAGCTTCCGCTGACTTGCATGGCGCAAACCTGGTTCATGCCATGAAACGATTGTGCCCGGAAGCGGTGTTCTGTGGCATCGGTGGGGATCTGATGGCCGAGGCGGGTGTCAAATGTTTTGTTTCTGCTGCTGATCTGGCCGTGGTGGGGCTGACGGGGATTTTTACAAAGTTCAACACCCATTTAAAGGCTGCCAATGTTTTAAAATCCATTTTGAAGACCCATCGGCCGGATCTTCTGATTCTGATCGATTATCCCGGTTTTAACCTATACATGGCGCGAATCGCCAAGCGATTGAAGATTCGAGTGCTTTACTACATTAGCCCCCAGGTCTGGGCATGGCGGCGGGGCAGGGTCAAAAAGATCGCGAAACGGGTTGACAAAATGGCCGTTATCCTCCCCTTTGAAAAACCTTTTTTTGAAAAAAATGGTATTGATGTAGAGTATGTGGGGCACCCCCTGATGGATGCCTTTGAAAGAAGACAGGCAGACATTCAAACCGCGGCCCCCAAACCGCAAGCCGGTTCCGCCAAAATAGAGAACGCCGCGACGGCCGGATCCGTAAACGAGCGTCCTGTTCTGGGACTGGTACCCGGCAGCCGACGGGAGGAGCTTTTGAACCTCTTGCCCGTTATGATCAAAGCGGGGGAGATATTGAGGCGTGAACATCCCCACATTCGTTTTGTGCTGCCCCTTGCGGGGACGATTTCTTCAAAATGGCTTTCCGGTTTCCTGCTAAACACACCGCTTGATATAGAGGTCTGCCGTGAGGGCATTTACGCCGCGCTGAGCCGTTGTCACCTGGCATTTGTGACTTCCGGCACCGCCACGTTGGATGCCGCTATCATGACTGTTCCCATGGTGGTGGTCTACAAGGTGAAGTCATTCTTGACATATGAGATCGGAAAACGGGTCATTAAAGTCCCTTATCTGGGGCTGGTGAACCTTGTGGCGGGTGAAAGTGTGGCCCCGGAATTGATTCAGGATGATGTGACGCCTGAAAAATTGGCCATGGCGGGAGGTAAATTTCTGGCAGACGATGACTTGCGCAGGCGAACAATCGGTAAATTGAAATTGGTGAAAGAAAATCTCGGCAGGGGAGGGGCATCCGAAAGGACCGCCCGGATTGCCGCCGGGATGGTGGGCTGTTCCGGGTAAACCTGGGAGGCAGACAAGATGTCCAAAACAATCCTTGTGGTCGATGACGAGACCAGTATTCTGCAGTCCCTGGAAGGGATTCTCTCAGACGAGGGCTTTGAGGTTGCCACTGCCGAAAGTGGCCTTGAGGCTTTGAAAAAGGTTGAAGAGACGATGCCGGATCTGATCCTGCTGGACATATGGATGTCGGGTATGGACGGGATTGAAACACTTGAAAAAATAAAAGATCTTTACCCGAGGCTTCAGGTAATCATGATGTCGGGACACGGCAACATAGAAACGGCCGTGAAAGCCACCAAGGTGGGCGCCTATGATTACATAGAAAAACCGCTGTCACTGGAAAAACTGCTCCTCTCCATCAACAATGCCCTGGCCCATTCCCGTTTAACGGAAGAGGTTCATTTCCTGAAGGAAAAGGAGATGAAGAAATACAACATTGTGGGAAAGAGTAAGGCCATGGCGGATCTGAAAGAACAGATCCGAATCGTTGCGCCTACCAATGCCTGGATTCTCATATCCGGGGAAAACGGCACCGGCAAAGAACTTGTCGCTCATGCCATTCATCGGCTGAGCCACCGAAGTGGAAACCCCATGATTGAAGTGAACTGCGCAGCCATTCCCGAAGACCTTATCGAAAGCGAGCTTTTCGGGCACGAGAAAGGGGCTTTTACCGGTGCCGCCACCATGAGAAAAGGAAAGTTCGATTCAGCCCATGAAGGGACCATCTTCCTGGATGAAATCGGTGATATGAGCCTGAAGGCGCAGTCCAAAACCCTTCGGATTCTTCAGGAGCAGAAGTTTGAACGGGTCGGTGGTACCAAGACCATCGAGGTGGATGTTCGCGTGATTGCTGCTACGAATAAGGATCTGGAGACGGAGATCGAGAAAGGGACTTTCAGGGAAGATCTATATTTCAGATTGAACGTGATTCCCATGCGGGTCCCTTCTTTAAGAGAACGCACGGAAGATATCCCAAGCCTTGTGCAGGAGTTCGTATCGGAATTTTCGCTGATCGCCAAGGTGGAGCCCAAAACCTTTCCTTCCGAAACCCTGGATCTGCTGCAGCAATACGAGTGGCCCGGCAATGTGCGGGAATTAAAAAACCTCATTGAAAGGCTGATGATCATGACGCAGAGCGATGTCATCACCACAAAGGACATCCCGGCGCCTTTCAATCAAAAAGCAAGAAGTACGCGTTCAGGAATTGAAACGGTATTCACTTCCGATTCTCTCAAGGAGGCCAAAGGCGAGTTCGAAAAGGCGTTTATTGAAGAAAAGCTCAATGAGTACAATGGCAACATCTCCCAAACCGCTGAAGCCATTGGCATCGAGCGCAGCAACCTCCATAAAAAGATCAAACAGTATAACCTGGGTCGGTAAGGGGCTATCTATGCTTGGAAATTCAATTTCTCGTGATTTGAAAAAAGGCACCGCGGCAGACATCGGTCGTCTGCCGCGGCTTTTGATTAGAGGCCCACTTGCTCTTTGAACTGATCGATGCCCATATCGTCGATCACTCTGTTGAGGCGTTGCTTTTTGGGAAAGTTTTTATACCAGGTCATGATCTTGTCGATGGCGGCCATGGCTTCATCGTCGGTCAGTTCTTCTGCCACCTGTTGCGCCAGTGAAGGCCTGGATGCGGCATTACCGCCGACCACAAGCCGCCATCCTTTTTTGGTACCGATCAGGCCCAGGTCCTTGATATAGGATTCGGCACAGCAGTTGGGGCATCCTGAAACCCCCATTTTAAATTTGCTCGGAAGTTCCATGCCACAGTACGTCTCGTCAAGTTTAATGCCCATACTGACGGCATCCTGCTGACCCATTGTGCAGAAGGTGGTGCCGGGGCACAACTTCACACTGCGGACACACAGCCCAACCGGGTTCGCCGATTGCATTCCAAGTTCTTCCCAGATCGGGTCAATGTCCTCCTCTTTAATTCCCACAAGGGCAATTCTGGCGGCGCTGGTCAGTTTGACAGCCGCCAGTTCGTATTTTTCAGAGATGTCGGCAATTTTCCGTAAAATTTCGGGGGTGCAAAGACCTCCCTTGATATCCGGTACAATTGCGTAGGTTTCTCTGTCTCTTTGGATGAGTGCTCCTTTTTCAAGAATACTTTTTTTGCTCCCCAATTTTTTCCTCCTGTTTTATCGAGATAATTTAATTAAAGGCTTCACAGCAGCGGTCCGACAAGTTGCGCCGCATTTTCCTTGAAACGCTGTATCAAAGACCGTTTTCGCCAATCTGCCAGGTTGAGTATGTTCGATTGATCAATGTATTTTGTTTGCATTCTTCGAACCTGTTGGGTAAACCCAAGATCATACACAAAAAGAGAGATTTCAAAGTTAAGCCAGAGGCTGCGCATGTCAAGATTGACCGTCCCGAACACGCAGATCTCGTCATCCACCGTAATCGATTTGGTGTGCAGAAGACCCCCTTTAAAAGCCGCAATGGAAACGCCCGCGCTCAGGAGATTGTCAAAGAGGGAACGACTGGCATAATGGACAAGCCGGGAATCCACCACATCCGGTACAACGATGATAACGTCAACGCCGCGGTGAGCGGCTGAAATGAGCGCCGTCAGGAGTGCATCATCCGGTACGAAATAGGGCGTCGTCAATATCAGCTTTTTTTGGGCGGAATAGATGGTGGTTAAAAGGAGTTGATGGATGATTTCAGGCCTGATTGCCGGTCCCGAAGGAACCACTTGAACCGGGATTGACCCCTTATCAGGAATGGACCGGATATCACTTGTTTCTTCAAGGGCTTTAAGGCCCTCACCCGTGTCCAGTTCCCAATCCTCCAAAAAGGTGCCGGCCAGGGCTTCCACGCTGGGACCTTCCATGCGCACCATGGCGTCGACCCACTGGCCCACGCCTTCTTCCTGCTTGAAAAATCGCGGATCCACCAGATTCTGGCTTCCCGTGTAGGCAATCTCACCGTCAATGACAATAATCTTCCGATGATTGCGGAGATCTGCCCGGGTCATCAGCATGCGAAAGGGGCCAACCGGTAGGGATGCCACGATGTGAACACCGGATTTTCGAAGGCGCTGGGTCATGTCGCTTCTTAAAAATTCCTTGCTGCCGACGGCATCCACCAGAATACGGCAGATAACGCCCCTTTGTGCAGCCCCGATTAATGCCTCTGCAACTTCATCTGCCTTTCCGCCCACGGTCCATATGTAGAACTCCAGATGACATGTGCTTTTAGCGTGAGTGATATCTTCAATGATGGTATCGAAAATCTCTTCAAAATGGTCCATGAGATGCAGTTCGTTGTTTCTCATGGTGGGAAACCCAACGACCTTTTCAGCATGAACCTGAATGGCTTGCACTGCAGTCCGTTCCGCAGGCGATTCTTGACGGGAAGCCCTTTTCTGCAAAGCCACCTGCCAGCTCAGGTAAAGGTCATGAATGCTGGCCGCGCGGGCCAGATATTGGTCCCCGATGCGGCTTTCACCAATTAAGAAATAGAAGACGGCACCAACGAAAGGAACGCTGAAAATAACGGCCAGCCATGCCAGAGATGCTCCAACAGGCCGCCGCCTCATAATGACGCGGATGGAAAGTGCAATGACGATGAGCCAGTGGGCCGTGAAGAGCAGGGTAGTGGTCAGTGTGAAATCTTTCATGGCGCTTAACCCGTTTCTTTCTCAATGAATGCCATTGAAGTGACCGGTTATGGTATTCGGTGGGGCGTAAAAATCAACAAAAAAAAGAAACTCCGGATTTATCGTGCGTGACGACTCGTTGCATTGTTTTTTCATAATCCTTTTAAAAGCGTTGCGTCAATAATCGCTTACCCGGCAAGGCCCCGTGCCGACAAAAAGAGCAATCCGAGACCCGACAATATATTCGAATACATGATAACGTTAGATATCGGTAAGTTGAATTGATCCGGGGTTTTTATGATCAGTTTATGGACCATAAAAGGGATAATTCCGGCAATTCCCAATACAACACCCAGGACCATGCCGGTGGTAGACCCTTTTTCAATTTCAATCAGACCATAGAAAATAAGAAATATGATTGGAATGTGAAGCAGCAAAAAGCCGGTGACGTTCCCGGGAAGTTTGAGGATGTCCCATTCCTTTTCGTAAGCCGATTCTATTTCGTGCAATATCAATAAGGTGGCATTCAGAATATAGCCTACGGTCATGACTTTCATCTTTTGATGGCCTCCGTAAGTTATGAGGAGCGGCGCCCAACTCAGGTTTTCCATCTCTGATCAAATTTAGGAAGATCATCCAAAATTTCATAAAAATCGGGTAACTGACAACACCAGATGTGACCAATGGTTTTCAGATTCGTCGGTTCTTCCAATGAGCCTGCGGTGACTGCAATGTCGGGTTTATCCTCTGGGTGCCAGAAAAGTGAAGATCCACATTCCGAACAAAAACCCCTGTGCACATTGGGCGTTTCATCCGTAGGGGATTGATACCACTTCAAGCCTTTATCCTCCGTGATCTTAAGATTTTCGACTTTAACGCTGGTGTATGCTCCAAAATTACCGTGAAATTTTCTGCATTTTGAACAATGGCAGTTTACAATATTCCTCAGTTCGCCCTGAATTTCAAATTGAACCTGCCCACACAGGCACCTGCCTTTCGTCTTATTGCTATCGGAATTTTCTGTCATGTGCTAATCGCTCCTTACACTCTTACCTTGGTTCAAAGTAATCCCTATGGCAGAAGGGGAAAATCTCCTGAACTTTTATACAGGAATCGTTCTTTAATCGCAATGTTCACTTTCCATTTGAGGCTAATCGGTTTGACTATTTGGGATGACTTTCTGAATCCACATTGCCTTGAACATTGGCATATTTTTCGCGGGAGAACCTTGGCGTGCAAATCGCCAGAAACACCAGATCCGTTTCCCCGATATTTTGGACCCGCTGAGGACACCCCGGTGGGATAATCACCATGTCGCCATGGGTCACATCCTCGGGACTGAGGTGTCCAATCTCTACCCGTCCTTCACCTTCCAGAATGACATACCGTTCAGCGAGATCGTTCAACTGATGCCATCTTGTTTTCTGCCCTGGTTCGACTCGGGCACGGGCAATGGACAGTCCCGGATCATGAGGGGAATTCCAGAGTTCGAGAATATGGCACCCTTCTTCAAAGAAGTACTCTTGTGATTCAATCGATCGTATAATATGTGGTTCCATAAATTTTCTTTTAAAAATCGTAAACCTCGCGCACCAGCCTCCGGAACCATGGCGGTTTTTCGGACAGTACGTAGATCAGAAGGAGTGCCGTCAGAGGAACGGGAATGACGGTGTCAATAAAAGCAAAGACAATCAGGCATGTCAAAATCTTCGTCTTCTGTTTCATGGGCCTCTCCCAATTCAATTACAAACCCGGAAGTCCTGTTTTGATCCGCAGTTTGTTGCATGCTTCACACCCGGGCTCGAACCATCGGCAAAGGACCGGTCGCACCTGGTGATGTTTGCATTTTCCGGAATCGAGGTCCAGCCAGAGACACGGGTTCGTATCCCGATAGCGGGCACTGTGAGCATAATTGTCGATCTGCGCCATGAGTTCATCGGGTGCCCTCACCAGTTCGTTGGCATCGAAAGGCGGAAGTGGAAAAGTGAGACAGCAGATGCCGCAGTTATGGCAGGGTTTATCTAAAGAAGAGCTCATCATTTTACCAGGCAGCCCCCTTTTTTTGAATTTTCATCAATAGGGTTTGTAAAGATTATCCCAAATCTCCCTCGACGGCAAGGGCCATTATCATCTGATATCGACATGCAAATGCTGAATCAAGGCAATAGATTCGTAAATAGTGTCCGCCATGGATGAGAAAATAAGGTCCGTCCGGGATCCAGTTAGGCATCATGATGCCGACACCTGAAAGCGGGAATGATCCGGGGCGCGAAAAGACCTGGATTGTTTTTTCTTGATCAAGACGCTTGACATTTTCGAGAAAGAACCTTATAAGTTAGAAAGCTAATGATTCGAAAGCTAACAATTTGAAGGTTAATATTTATGGACGATTGCAAACGGGACCCCGGAAAACCGACCCTTGGGAACTTGCTGGCCAAAGTCAGTCGGTTGGTGGGTGGCCGCATGCGCATGAAGCTGGAAGGCATCGGCCTGCACCATGCCCAGGGCATGATCCTTTTTCATCTGTGGCGAAAAGACGGTATCGCCCAGAACGCCCTTGCCCATGCGCTGCATATCACACCGCCCACCGCAACCAATACGCTGCAACGGATGGAGCGCGACGGTTGGGTCGAAAGACGCAGGGACGTAACCGACCAGCGGATTGTCCGGGTGTATCTCACCGGCAAGGCTGAGGCGCTTCGTGCGGAAGCCGCAGCAACCTTTCGGGAATTGGACGGGGAGCTGACTGCCATGCTGACCGATGATGAGCGCAGCATTCTCATGCGGTCGCTGTTAAAGGTCCACGATCACCTGACCCAGTCGATGGATGCGCCCGATCCCTCCCCCCCGTGTCAGGACAGTCTCCGTGATGAGGAAGAGGGGAAACGGTGAGATCCCTGGTGCACCTGTATCGATTCCTGGGACAATACCGTGCCCGGGCCGTTGTGGCCTTGCTGCTGCTCCTTTTCATGGTTGCCGCAGACCTCGTCATTCCCAACCTGACCCAGCGGATCATCGACCGGGGAATCGTTCCCCATGACCTCGGTGTCGTCATCACCACGGCCCTCTGTATGG
>JAJDOH010000181.1 GCA_022340265.1 Deltaproteobacteria bacterium
TTCATCTAAATAGAAATCCGTTGTATTTTGTAAGATTTGATTAACCATTGCCGGGGTACAAGTAAGGGAAAAACATTTTGATTTTTCCAGACGACCGGTCTAATCGAATTATCAGTTTCATAGAAGATGAAGAGGTGATCAAAAAGATACTCAAACATATTGGCCTGTGGGATATCAAGGCCAGGCCCCGCTGAAGAGGGCAAACGCGCCACCAGTCGACCGCCATATGGACTATTCGGATTCTCAGGTCCTATCCTGTGAGGTTTATCCGCCTTTGGAGGGATTATCTCTACTGCGATCCGGATTATCCCATTGAGACTTGTGCTTCACTTCCCGGCCTAAAAACCCCTAAAGAGCATGAGACCACCATATGTTGTGGCGCTTTTTTCTTGACTCACAAGGCTACTTTCTCTATGCTTTTTCCCGAAAAAGCAAGGTCTTATTATCCTTATCAAGCGAAAATTGATGGGCTGCCCCGAAATCCGGCCCCCAGGAATTTCAAACCCAATTCGCCGCGAAAAATTTCGTATACGGAAAACACCTTTGCAAGGCAGAGGATAAAGCATAATAATTGACGATGGTTCTATTAAATCGTTGATCGCTTGAACATAGTTGGAGGATTATCATTCACTTAACCATTCCATTGGAACAAATGAGCATCGAGGACAAGCTGCAGGCGATCGAAGAAATCTGGGCTGACCTCGCCGGCACACCAGAGAAAATCCCCTCCCCATCCTGGCACGCAGATGTCCTTCGCGCTCGAGAGAAGAGGATCTCCGAAGGTACGTCACACTTCCTGGATATTGCACAAGCCAAAGAAGCTGTTCGACGGCAACTCAATTGAGGGTCCAAGTCCTTGAAGAGGCAACCCCGGACTTTGCGGACGGTTTTCGGTTTTATGAACGACAGGCCGATGGGTTAGGTGACTACTTCCTTGATTCTTTGTGGTCCGATATTCAGAGAGATGTGGAGCGTGGTGGAAGCTCTTTGTAAGCAGCGGAGAAGGGATACGTGAAGCCATATGCAGAGAAACATCATCCTGCTCTTAATAGCCTTTTCTTTGACCTTTGTACGATATGGTATGGTTTTCCCGCTTGTTCCTCTGGAGGCCCAGGAACTGGGCGCCTCCCCTGCGCTGATTGGTCTCATTGTCGGTGCGTTCAGCCTGCTTTCGTTGTTCCTTTCCGTACCCATCGGCGGATTCACGGACAGGTTCGGCGTGAAGCGGATGCTCTTGCTTGGGGTGCTCTGTAACGCTTCAAGCTCTTTGCTGCTCCTACACACCAACGTCTTTTTCCTGATGACCTCACAGGTCTTAGGAGGCTTGGGATTTCAGCTGCTCATTGTCTCCAGTCAGTCTTTTGTCGCAAGTCTTGAATCCCCGCTTCAGCGTGAGCGCACATTCGGCTACCTGACCTTCAGTGCAGCATTCGGTCAAAGTCTCGGGCCAGTGCTGGGAGGGATCATCGCCACTCGGTTCGGATACCGCGAGGCCTTTTTGGTGTCGCTGCTGCTCTCCATTGCGGGCCTGATCGTGTCGGGAGTTCGGGAATCCACGGGGGTGCCTCGTGTGGGCCGATACAGCCTCATGGGAGATTTGCGGCATGCCGCGACGGCCTTTTCCGATTCACGCATGCTGGCCGTCCTTGCCTTCACATTCGGTGTCATTTTCACCGTGAGCCTCCGGACTTCCTTTTTGCCTGTTCTGCTCTTGAAACGCGGGCTGGAGGAAGCCGATGTGGGCCTTCTCATTTCCATTTTTGCGGCCTCCATGAGCGTTATCCGGCCGTTTATCGGCAGGATCTTTCAAGTCTTCAGCCGCAAGAATATGATGGCCTTCTCTGTACTGGCTGTTGCCTTTGGCGTCGGTCTGATTCCAGGACTGTCATCTTTTTTCTCAACCGCGCTTGCCTTATGTCTTTTCGGACTCGGATTCGGCCTGACACAGCCGCTTTCCATGGTGATGGTCGCCGACCTGTCGGATCCCGAACATCCCGGACTGAGCATGGGTATCCGTTTTATGGTCATCGCCCTTGCCAATCTCTTAGGCCCTGTTCTTTTAGGGTTTCTGGTAGAAGGCGTCGGACTGAACAGTCCTTTTTATGCTTCGGCCTTCCTGGTCCTGGCGATCGGCGCCTATATTCTCAAATGGAAGCCGGGACTCCTTCCGGGAAGACGGCAAGTCAAAAAGTTCTCAAAAGATTAAAAGCGGAATTCCGGGGACAGGGTATTTATTTTATTGGCTTAACTGTAAGATTGGTTCTATGTTTTTTATATGGCAAGGATTGCAAGGGTGGTGGCGGAAGGGATGCCGCACCATATTACACAGCTTGGCAACAGACGACAAAAGACCTTTATTTCAGTTGAGGACTATGCCGCCTATATTGATCTCACGTCATTCCAGGAATATGAGGGACGGTCATAGGTAAATAATTAACTCAGTCCTTGATCTCATAATTATTTGACTTTGAGATCGCTTCCGTTTTGCGAACAGCATACCCCACCGCGGATTGAGTCATTCACAGTCTTCTCGCCAACTCTCTTTGCCCATAGCCAAGTTTCCCAACCGCCCAAAAACAAAAATCTGATCTTCCTTCACCCTTTTCTGGCCGTCGGTTCTCATCTTTTTGAAAGCTTCCCACCCACCTAAACCCCGAATGAGATTGCCACCCACCAACTCACTATGACCGTCCCCCATTTCCTTGTCGAGGCCGATATTGGTGATGACCGGTTCCAAGTCGGAACTTGACTCCATACGGTTATCTATATATAGAAACAAAATACAACCATTTCAGGCCATGGGATCGGGCTAACCAACTACGTCTGAAGAAGAAAGGAGAATGGGCTATGGCAGATAAAAATGTGTTGAAAGGGAAAAAGATTCTCGTGGTTGACGACGAAGCCGATGTCTTGGGCACGTTAGTGGAAATGCTGGATACCTGCGATATTGAAACCGCTTCAACCTACGAGGCAGCCAAAGAGTTCTTAGAAACCAAGGTGTATGATGCGGTGATCCTCGACATTATGGGGGTCAGGGGATTCGATTTGTTGGAGCTTGCCGCGCGTAAAAAGATGCCGGCATTGATGCTTACGGCACACGGATTAAGCCCTGACAACCTGATAGGTTCCATAAGGCTCGGCGCAAAGTCCTATATTCCCAAGGATAAGATCGGCGAGATCGATATCTATCTCGAGGAGATATTTCATGCAAAGGAAAAAGGAATAGAGAAATCAGGCGCTTGGTTCGCCCGCTTGAGTTCTTTCTTTGACGAACGTTTCGGCCACGGGTGGAAAAACAAAGATAAAAAGTTCTGGTCCGAATTCGACAAGACATATCAGGTTTCCAAGGATGAGCTTCAAAAGCTTCTCTAGGTCAAAACCTTTGGGCTCGCGTAAAAATAGATTTCCGGAATAGGCGCTCGGAGTTCAGTCAGATTTGGTTGCGTTAATTGAGCAACCGGACAGTCCAAAGTTCTCATAACCCATTAAAATAATAAGAACCTCAGACCACAGAATCCTTTCTTGACCTCTTCAATAAGCCATGTGATCCCACAGGGCCAGTTAAGTTCACACCATAATGGCCTGTATGGGTTCGTTCGCATAGATGGCTTTCACAATAAATAGACAATCAGGGAAAAAAGAGTAACCGCCTTTCAAATTTTTTCTTGACAACAGAATGCGATTAAAAGTATGAATGCCATTAATTAGATGATGAGCTGTCATTAAATGATTTCCGTTAACTATTAGATCCACATCTCCCTGGCGATCGAGGAGGAAGTTCCATGATTTCCATCTCGGGGTTCCCGTTCCCTACATACCAGATTATATCCTACTTATATCCTACGAAATCTCATAGAGGGGAGAAAGGCCCGGGAGATTATGGGAAATGGCGAATTATACCCGCCTCCCACCCTCTTGGAAGTGGGTGTGGTTGACCAGGTTGTGCGGTTGGATCGGGTAATATTTGTGGCAACCCAAAAAGCTGAACTACCTGGCTCGCTCTCTCAGCGGGCATTTGCGGTCACCAAATCCAATCGCGTTTTACCGGTTAAGACCGAAATCCTTGAACGTTTAAAGGAAAAAGAAAAGCGATTCGTTGAATGCTGGTATTCCGGCGAGGCACGCAGCAGATTATAAAGCAAGCGATGAAGCGATTCTGATCTCATCAAACGTAGAGTTCTTTTAAATGGAATTCACCACAAGAAATGGCCACCATGAAAATTATGATGCAAAATTCCATTTGGAGCGGTCCTTGAATCTTGGGCATTGAAGAAAGAAAAGAGCGCGAGAAAAGAATGCGCCGTAAGGCGATTTTAGATGCCGCAAAAAAGGTCTTTGCGACAAAGGGATTCGCGGGGGCAACCATAGAAAACATCGCAGAACAAGCAGAGTTCAGCCCTGCGACCATATACATCTACTTTAAGAACAAGGATGAATTACACGCCTCACTCAGCTTACAAATGCTGAATATCCTTGCGCAAAAAGTCGAGGATGTCTGCCAGCGAAAAGACTTGGGCATCGAAGAGAAGATCAAGGCCTTGCCCCTTGCCTTTTATGAGGTCTATGAGCGTGACCCGTTAAACTTGATGCACGTGCTCCGATATCAATCCAGTGAAGCCCTCAAAGGGCTCTCCCCTGAAGTGGAGTCGGAGATCAGGAATAAGGCGCGGCAATATATAAGCGCCATATCGAACCTTTTTGAAGAGGGCATCCGTCAAGGCCTTTTTTACAAACACCATCCCGTTGCCGTTGCCGACATTGTGTGGGCGGTTTTTGCCGGGTTGGTCCTCTGGGAAGATACCAAAAAAGGTTTCGACCCGCAAAAGGATTTCCTGAAGTCCACGCTGGAGCTGTCTGTCGACCTCATCTCACGGGGCCTCAAGAAGGAGTAGTACCCGGACCCAGTTGAACGTCGACCACTTTTTTGATGAATCAATCCTCAACCCGTTGGTTGCATAAATAAGATGGCAAAATTGGCTTAACGCCTATAAATACAGATTGTTTTCCAATTTTTTTTGCGCATTCGTGGAATCCACCGCAGGTGGCATCATGAAGGCAGGAAAAGAGAGCCATTTTGTTTACCCTGGCAGAGAGCCCGGGACACCGCGTCTAACACGTTGTCGAGGGTTCGCGGTTAAGTCCTGCCGCTTCACTCTCGACGACTGATATCTGCGGCATCCTCGACTTTTGTAACGTTGGGTCAATTGAAAGAGGAGGTTCGAACAAATGAGTGATCTGCCGTTGACCTTTCCCCATATCCTTTTGGACAACGCAAGGAAATTCCCTCCCACCAAGGCCGCCATACGTGAGAAGGACTACGGGATATGGCAGTCCTATTCATGGCAAGACTACCTTGCACAGGTAAAGGATTTTGCGCTCGGACTGGCCTCGTTAGGCTTCAAGAAGGACAACAAGATGGCCATCATCGGCGACAACAGGCCTCAGTTGTACTGGGGCTTGGCAAGCTGCCAGTGTCTGGGTGGCGTCCCGGTTCCCCTATACCAGGATGCCATTCACGAGGAACTTCATTACATTGTGAGTCATTCGGAGTGTCGGTTTGCACTGGCCGAGGACCAGGAGCAGACCGACAAACTCATGCATCTGAAAGATGAGGTTCCTGAACTGGAATATATCATCTATGATGATCCCAGGGGATTGACCAACTATAAGCATGACTGGCTCCTGGCCTTTACGGACGTTCAGGAGATGGGCCGAAAATTCGGAAAGGAACACCCCGACTATTTCATGAATGCGGTGGATCGGGTGCAGCCCGATGACATGTCCATCATCGCCTATACATCAGGGACCACCGGAAATCCCAAAGGGGTCATGCTGACGCACCGGAAAATCGCCATGTGCGCCCGCGGATTTTCCCAATGGGACAATCTGGACGAAACGGAGAACGTTATGGCATATCTCCCCATGGCCTGGGTCGGGGACCATGTCTTCTCCTACAGCGATTCCCTATGTTCGGGATTTGCCGTCAACTGTCCGGAAAGCACCGAGACGGTGGTGAACGACCAGCGGGAAATCGGTCCCACCTATATCTTTGCCCCACCCCGTATCTGGGAAAACATTCTGACTCAGATTATGATCAAGATGGAAGATTCGGCCTGGATTAAACGAAAGGCTTTTGACTTCCTCATGAAAGTGGCCGGCCGAGTTGAAAAGAAGCGTATCGCCAATGAGGGAGTCCCTTTCAAAGATAAGTTTCTGTACCAGCTGGGTCGCTTGTTGATTTATGCCCCGTTGTTAGACAACCTGGGCATGAGCAACCTCAAGGTCGCCTATACGGCAGGGGAGGCCATCGGTCCCGAGATATTCGAGTTCTACAGGTCTTTGGGCGTCAATCTAAAGCAACTCTACGGCATGACCGAGAGTTGCGCCTATGTGTCCATGCAGAAAGATGGGGAGATCGACTCAGACAGCGTGGGGCCGCCGGCCCCCGGCGTGGAGATAAAAATCTCCGAAGACGGCGAGGTCCTGTACAAGAGCCCGGGCAATTTCCTGGGGTATTACAAAGATCCGGAGGCCACGGCCGGGACCCTCGAGGACGGGTGGCTCCATTCCGGCGATGCCGGCTACATGACGGAACAAGGTCACCTCAAGATCATTGATCGGGCAAAGGATGTGAGCAGATTGAATGACGGGACCCTGTTTTCGCCTAAATTCATTGAGAACAAGCTCAAATTCAGTCCGTTTATAAAGGAGGCCGTGGCCCACGGCATGAACAGGGAGTATGTGGCCGTCTTCATTGATTTCGACTATGGGGCCGTGGCCAACTGGGCGGAAAGACGGCATATTGCGTTTACCACCTTCGGAGATCTTGCCCAGAAGCCACAGGTCTATGACCTGATCCATGACGCCATCTGCAAAGTCAACAAGAGCCTGGCCAAGGACGAGAAGCTCAAGAATTCCCAGATCAAGCGATTCCTCAACCTGACCAAAGAGCTGAACCCGGACGACGGGGAGATCACCCGCACCCGGAAAGTGAGGCGGAGACTGATAGCGGAAAAATATAAAGACCTCATCGATGCACTCTATACGGCCGGAAAGGAGAGTGTGGCCCTCAAAATAAAGGCCACCTATGAGGATGGCCGTATTGCCGAGGTGAAGATGAATCTCAAAATCCGTGATGCCCAGACCTATTGACAGGGGGGATAGTCCATGAGTGAAAAGCAGGAACCGATCCTGACCGCTGAACATATCAGCGTCTCTTTTGGTGGGCTGAAGGCCTTGGACGATGTCAGCCTGGATATCTACCCGGGTGAGATCATGGCCATCATCGGCCCCAATGGTGCCGGAAAGACCACCATGCTCAACATCATCAACGGATTTTACAAGCCGGACGAGGGGAGGATTATTTTCGAAGGTAAGGAGCGGCCCAAAAATATGAAACCCAACCGTATTGCGGCCGAGGGAATTGCCAGGACCTTTCAGAATCTGGCGCTCTTTAAGGGTATGTCGGCCCTCGGAAACATTATGGTGGGACGGACCATGATGATGCATTCCAACATCTTTTCCCAGGCGATCTACTGGGGATTCAGCCGGAAAGAGGAGATCGCGCACAGGAAGGCAGTAGAGAGGATCATCGATTTCCTTCAGATCGAAAACATCCGCCGAACCCCCGCCAGCATGCTCCCTTACGGTCTTCGCAAAAGAGTCGAATTGGCACGAGCCTTGGCCTCAGAGCCTAAGCTCCTTCTTTTGGATGAGCCCATGGCGGGAATGAACTTGGAAGAGAAGGAAGATATCGCCCGGTTCATCCTGGATGCGAATGAGGAATTGGGTTACACCATTGCCCTGATCGAGCACGATATGGGCGTGGTAATGGATATCTGTGACCGCATCGCTGTTCTCGACTTTGGGAAAAAGATTGGCGAAGGCACCCCCGATGAAATTAAGGCCAATCCCAAGGTGATCAAGGCCTATTTGGGAACAGCAGCCGGATAGGGGAGGTGAAGCGTGAGCAGACGCCCGTCAATATGAGTATGGAGGAGATCACAGATGGCATTTTTCTTTGAGGTACTGGTTACCGGACTGATGGTGGGGATCATGTATTCCCTCGTGGCTCTGGGATTTGCGCTGATTTTCAAGGCATCGGAGGTATTTAACATGGCCCAGGGCGCCATGAGCCTTTTTGCGGCCCTTGCCCTCTACGGTTTTTTGGAGCAATACCTCCAACTTCCCTTGTGGCTGGCCCTCCTCTGCACCGTGGCCGCCATGATCATCTGGGCGTATGCCATTGTTTTTGTTGTCCTGAAACCCCTGGTGAACCGTCCCCCGCTCATGCTCTTCATGGCCACATTTGGCGTGGCCTACCTCATGGAAGGGATCGGACAATCCATCTATGGCACTCAGGCCAAAGGGTTGAACCTCGGCATACCGGATGAATCCTATGAAGTGGCCGGCATATTTATCAGTTCCTTTGATCTCTTTTTTGCATTGTTGGCAGCCGTTCTGGTGGCCGGCCTTGTCTGGTTCTTTCAGAAGACGAGGAACGGAAGGGCACTCAGGGCCGTGTCCGACGACCATGAAGCGGCCCTGTCGGTCGGCATCCCGCTTCTCAAAGCCTGGACCCTGACCTGGATCATTGCCGGTGTGGTGGCCACGGTCGCGGGTGTGGCCTGGGGGACCCGCATGGGCGTCCAGTTCAGCCTCACTTATATTGCGCTCAAATCCCTTCCTGTACTCATTATCGGCGGTATCGACAGTATCCCGGGCGTCATCATCGCCGGGCTCATTGTGGGGGCCGGCGAGAACCTGGGAGAGGTTTTCCTCGGCCACTATGTGGGCGGAGGCATTCAGACCTTCTTCCCCTATCTCCTGGCGCTTCTTGTGCTCTATTTCAAGCCATATGGCCTGTTCGGCAAAGAGATCATAGAGAGGGTGTAGACTATGTTTTACAGAGAATGCGGCAATTTCAAAGACAATTACGCCAGCGACATGGCCATTTTTCCCATCCCCCTGGACCGATGGAGCTTTATCGTCATGCTGTTTCTGGCCTTCGTCATTGTTCCCCTGTTTGCCAGCGAGTACCTGATCACCAATATCATCATCCCATTTTACTGTTTTGCACTGTCGGCCTTCGGGCTGAACGTCCTGGCCGGATATGCCGGCCAGATCTCCATCGGGCATGCCGCCTTCATGGCCATCGGGGCCTATTCCTCATTTATCCTCTATGGCCGGTATGGCCTCCCGCTCATTCCGAGCATTCTGCTGGCGGGTCTCATTACGGCTGTTGTGGGGACATTTTTCGGCCTCCCCTCTCTCAGGATAAAGGGCTTCTATTTGGCCATTTCCACCCTGGCTTCCCAGTTTATCATCGAATGGGTCATCGTACATGTGCACTGGATCAGCGGCGGGGTTTTTGGAACCATTGAGGCGCCCAAGATGTTTATCTTCGGACTCGCCTTGGACACCCCCGTCAAGAAATATTATCTGGTTCTATGCATGATGGTCGTGTTCATGACGATCGGCAAGAACCTGGTTCGAGGCCAGCTTGGCAGAAACTGGATGGCCATACGGGATGTTGATTACGCTGCTGAAATCATCGGTGTGAATCTCTACCGCGACAAATTGGTGGCCTTTGCAGTGAGCACTTTTTATGCTGGGCTGGCCGGCTCACTCATCACCTTCTGCTATGTGGGGGCTGCAAACATCGAAGAGTTCAACG
>JAJDOH010000224.1 GCA_022340265.1 Deltaproteobacteria bacterium
CACGACAACATCAGCGCCGATAAGCAATGGATTCTGCAGGTAGGCTGTCGCAAAGGTATTATCAACGACAAGCGGGATAAGGTGTTTTCTGGCAATGCCGGCCCACATTTCAATATCGATGACGTCCAGGGTCGGATTCGCTGGTGTTTCCATATATAAGAATCTGGTTTTTTTATCTACTAAACTCTCAATCGCTTTTTTTGAGTCGCTAAGAGCGGGGGAAATCAAACGGGCTTCAATCTGAAGTGCTTTGAGATTTTCGGTAAAAAGAGCAAATGTCCCCCCATAGACGGTGGTGCAGGATATAAAATTATCTCCCGGTTTGGCCAAGGAGAGCGCGATTGAAGCAATGGCCGACATACCGGATGATGTGGCGATGGCATCTTCGCCGCCCTCCAATATGGCCATCTTTGCCTGAAACATCGATACGGTCGGATTAGAGATTCTTGTGTAGATATAGCCGTCATCTTTTCCGGAAAATAATCCAGCCCCATGAGCGGCGTTCTTAAATTCAAATGCTGAGGTCATGTGGATTGGCGCCACAAGGTCCAACGTATTTGTGTCCCCGGTATGAATGCCATGAACGACCTGAGTTTCCTTGGCTTCTTTTTTCATAATGCTCACCTGCAGTTAAAGCGGCTTTACGACGCTATACGGCACCAACATCTTGAAGGCCATATAGTAATTTACCAGATGGGGTATGGCATCAGTTTTGTTCCTATTCTCGGTGACAATTTTATACGGTTTTACCACCATGACCGGAACTGGCGCGGTTTTTACCACCTTTTTCGCAACGGATCCGGAAATGACCTTTTCGAGTCCTTTACGTCCGTGGCTGCCCATAATAATCAAATCCCAGCCTTCCGATTGAACATACTTTAAGATCTCTTCCGCGGCATCGCCCAAAACCACGTCTGTTTGGGTATCAGGAAAATCCGCAAAATGCTCTTCCTTGAATTCGTATAGTTTTTTCTCGGCGCCCTCCGTTACTTCTTTTTCGAATATTTCGATAGCCGGATGGGGGACATAAATACCCGTAAAGTATTGAAAAAGACGGGCTACAAATACAAGATGAATTTCAGCCCCAAACCTGTCGGCCATACCGGTCACAAATGGAATAAGCTTCGGAGATGTCTCCGAAAGATTCACCGGAAATAGTATTTTTTTGAAATTCTGTTGATTTCCACCATTTGACCGCGGGACATAGGGATCATGCCGATGTCCTAGAAAGCCTGATCTATCCTTCTGATGACATGAAATAAAACGACCTTCGGTTTAGACGAAAACGGGAGCTTGGATAGGTACCGGACGGTATTAAGCGATTGAACCGATTCATCAATGGTCACCAAAATTCGCTTATTTTTCTGTTGCATTACCTATCACCCTCCTTTGGTTTCAATCTCATTGCCAAAGTATCCGTTGTTGTGTTTATTGTGAATAGATTTCCCTTTTATCCTCGCGGTGATCCACCATATAGAGCATGGTTGCCTTTGCTTTCAGATTTTTTTGCAGCTGAGGTAATTTTTCACGATCAATTTGATAGGCTCTGATATAAAGTCTTCTATAGCCTGCCGGAGATTGCTCATAAGAGCTTAGAATACTCACCATACGCCCGTCGTAATCGCGGATAAAGTCGGCGATTGTTTTGATGGAACCGGAACGATCCTCTTATTAAAATCATGAGCATGAAGCGTGCCATTACCCCATTGATGATATAATAAATAAAAAAACAGTTTGTTATCCTTATTTTATCTTTACGAATAGATTAGAATTGCAGGGAAAGTTTAGAAAAATTGCGAAATGGATTTTCTTAAAATTTAGAAAACGGAAACGTCTATATGGATACAGTCAAATTGCGCGGATGCTTAGGAAAGGATGCTGGTCGAGGAGTTGACCCTCAGCCGAGATTCCGGGTGGCTATGTTCTCAGATAATCAGTATAAGAATGAAATCGACAAATTCGATCATATTCAGCCAGAATTGCGCGGGTCTTAGCTTTACCCTGTTTATTTATCAGCAGTGGTTTGAGAGCGTTGATGGTCTCCAGATTGTTCTGAAGCTTTAAAAACGCAAATATTTGTTCCGAGAGTCGAAACCCGATTTTATGATGAATCAATAGAATGCGGTAGACGATCAACAACTGGCTCGCTAACCGCCGGGTGTTAAAGTCAATAATTCTTTGTTCAATCGAATTGATACACCTGTTTTCATAAAGCTTTTTGCTAAAAATATCGTAGATGACGGCATTGACGGTTAAATCAATTGAGGACAGCAGGTTCGCCAAGGTCGGCGCCAGGCGGTATTTGGCGATAATAATAAAATTCGGCAGCAGACAGAAGTCGTAGGCCAGTGCGGATTCAGGTGGATGCCAGCGCCAGCCGCCCAATTCGGTGGGCCGGACATCCAATCCGCTTAACCTGTCGATTAAAGGTTCGTCTCCGGCCACCCCTCCGATAAAAAGATCGATATCGTAGGTGGGGGGCGCGCCACCGTGAATCATCTCGATGACGAGGTTGCGTATGGCGCCGCCGGCAAAGAACATCTCGGCGGTCGGCGGCAGACGTCGGCGTAGAAGCTCCAAATTGGCACGAATATCAATTCGTTGCAGGTAGGTGCTTACTACAGCGGCGACGGATTTGTGATTTATGGCCTCGCAATCCATCTGCTCTCACATCAATTCGACATCGGCAAAATAGCCAATATGATCGGAAATCCGCTGAAAGGGTGCCGAAGATCTACCTATTTATGTGTTCTTCTTAATCAAACCCCTTCGGCAATTGAGTTATCAAATCACATTTCCGATTAAAAACTCAGTTACGCTGCCTTTAATCGGGTCAGGCAACGACTCAAAATGTCTCAAACAGATCGAACACAAATTAAGAAAATCATCCGTTCTATGGATTTGCCCACAGGGTATCATTGCCCCGCAATAGTCACACGCAACAGTTTGGTCCGTAACGATTCCGATATAATCAAGTTATTCGTCGTATGCTTTCATCTTGATCACCTCCCTCAGAGGTTTTCAGGTTGAGCAGGTGCAATTGGGGACTTTAACCATTTCAACCTCTTTTATATTTTTTATCGTGGTCGAATGCCGGCAACTATTTGTCTTTATGAAATTTTTCAAGACATTGGAGCACGCCGGCCAGATCGCCCGGCGTATGCTCAGCTGAAATCTGAAAACGGATCTCCTCATCGCCCTTGGGAACCACGGGGTACTTCAACCCGGTGGCCAGAATGCCGTTGGCCGTTAAATACTGGACCATTTCCCTGGTTTTACTCGTATCCCTGATCATCAGCGGCACAATGGGATGTGCGCTTCGAAGGACCTCGAATCCCAAATCAACTAAACCCTGTTCAAATAGCTGAGTTAAGGTCCGCAAATGCTCCAGAAGTTTTTCACCTTCCGGGCCATCGAGGATTTCAAGCGCCGTAAGGGCGGCACCGGCTTCCGCCGGCGTAATGGGATTGGAGTAGATATAAAGCGGCGCTGTTTCTCTGAGATAGCTGACAACGGGTGCTGAGGCCACCAGGTAGCCTCCGTTAACACCGAAGGCCTTGCCCAGAGTTGCCACCAGGATATCGATGCCGGCGGCACCGGTGTATTCCAGCGTGCCGCGGCCGGTGCGGCCGAAGGCACCCACCCCATGGGAGTCATCCACGATGGTATGGACGCCTTCGGCAAATTTAGGGCTGTAGCGAGCCGCCATATCGCCGATGATATCCAGGGGGGCATAGTCACCGCGCATACTGAAGATCCCATCGGTGACAATCAGAACGCGCCTGGCTTGGTCCAAGGCCGCCCTTATTTTGGCTTCCAGATCGTTCATATCCAGATGGGCGTAAACCGCTTTAACCTTGGGTCGCGCCAGCCGAATGGCGTTGATGATGCAGTTGTGGTTGAGCGCGTCGCTGATCACGGCGGTTTCCGGATCGATGAGCGCGGGCAAGACCCCCATGATAGTAGCATAGGCGGAACTGAAAATCATGGCGTCCTCGCGGGCATGAAAATCAGCCAACCGTTTTTCCAATTGAACATGGGGCTTATAAGTTCCGCTGATAAAGCGCACGGCCCCCGGACCGGTGCCGTACAGACGGGCGGCTTCTTCTTCGGCCTGCACAAGCGCCGGATGCCGGCTGAGACCGAGATAGGCATTGGAATTCATCCGAATGAATTCCTGGTCTCCATGTCCTTCCAACAAGTAGCGCGGCCCCTTGTTTCCCTCGGGAGGCTTGATGGACGTTATGATCATCTCACGGCCCTTAAGGGTCCCTTTGGTCTCAAGTTCCGTCAGCTTTTCCATTAATTTCTGTTCGAGACGGTTGATAGACATCTTACCCTCTTCTAAAATCAAGTTGATACGAAAGCATAAAAAACTTGTTTTGGAATCATGTCACTTTAGTTGCGATATATTCTGGATCATATCGGTTGTCATCGTCTCAAGGGTGTATTGCGGCTTCCAGCCCCACTGCGCGCGGGCGGCATGATCGTCCATACTATTGGGCCAAGATTCGGCGATGGCCTGGCGCAGGGGGTCCACATCGTAA
>JAJDOH010000283.1 GCA_022340265.1 Deltaproteobacteria bacterium
AAGCCGGAAAGCATATTCTGCTCGAAGGTCCCCCTGGCACAAGCAAATCCACCCTGCTCAGAACCATTGCGGGTGCTGCAGGCATTCCATTTTACATTGTGGAAGGCAACATTGATCTAACCCCCGCCAAGCTGGTGGGACATTTCAACCCCTCTAAAGTCATGGCCGACAATTACCATCCGGAATACTTTGAAAAGGGCCCCCTCACCAGAGCGATGGAAAAGGGCGGGATTCTTTACATTGAAGAGTTCAATCGAATGCCGGCGGATGTTTCAAATGTGCTCATTTCTCCCATGGAAGAAGGTGAAATCGCAATCCCCCGATATGGAACCGTCAAAGCGATCCGCCCGTTTACCGTCATTGCGGCACAGAACCCTTACGACGACGTGGGAACCGTCAGAGTCAGTCGGGCGTTCATGGACCGCATCTGCCTGATCAAAATGAACTATCAGGATGAAGATGAGGAACGAGAGATCGTAAAACTCAGGACCGGTTCCAATGATTCCAAAGCCATTAACATGTCAGTCAAAATGGTGAGAGAAACGCGGAACCACCCCGACATCAAACTTGGCGCATCCGTTCGCGCAGGCATCGATCTGGTTGATCTTTTTACCGGCATGCAGAAGTTGGAGGATCAACCGGAACAGAACTTCCTGACGTCGGCGTCCATGGCCATGTCCAATAAAATCTGGTTGAATGAAATGACTTCCCAATCGGCCGACCAGATTATCGAAGAACTGTGGAACAGTCTCAATGCCAATCTTGATGATCACAATGGTGAAAATTCCCAATCGGCGACACGCGAGGAAAGCGAAGAGAAATTCGTGGCGGCTAAAAAAAAAGGGATCGCTATGTAGGCGATGACTTCCTGCCCGAAGAAACGGAAAGCTACGCCTATTTCTACCGTGTAGCGCGGTACCTCAACCAGAATCCCGATGAACTGGAACAGTTTTTCCAAAAGCAGGATTCACTGGAAATATTCGCCAATTGCGTCGGGATGTTGAAAAACGACGTACGTTCTTCGGCCATTAGAATCGCCAGCCGCCTGATCATCAAAATCGCCAAACAAATTGCCGACACCGGGTGCCGTTCGGGAAAGATGAAGTTGGTTGACGGGTTTTCAGACGGCGCTGAAATTGAATTCGACCGCAGCCTCGAAAAGTATACGGAACAGCCGGAACTGGGTATTCTTGATAATCTTGTCTCCTACGTCCGGCATCAGGAAAAAATCGCGTTTGTCATGATGTTCGATCACAGTTATTCCATGAAAGGGATGAAAATCATTCTGGCAGCCATTACTGCTGCGGCTATCGCCCAGCATTTCAAAAAAGATTACGGCATACTGGCTTTCAGCAATCAGGTAACCGTTTTAAAAGATATCGATTCTTCAACGGGACCGGAAACGGTGCTGCAGAGATTGTTTTCCCTGGAATTGACGGGTGATACGGATGTTTCCCTTGTTCTAAAAACGGGTTTGGAGCATTTGTCCGGATATCAGGATAAAAGAGGTTTGATCCTGACGGATGGCGCCTGGAACCGGGGCGAAGATCCGCTTCCCGCGGCATCCCGTTTCGACAAACTGAATGTCATTGGTTTTCCGCCGGCAAAAAATGAAAAAATTCGTCAGTTGGCCGTTCAAGGCGACGGAAACTTTTCATTTGTTAAAGACGAAACCGAAATTGCCTGTGCTATTTTAGATTGCTTAAATTAAGGTGGTATTGTTTGTTACAACGTTCCCTAAATGAGATTTTATCGAGAGCAAAAAAGGGGTTGTCGCCATCACGCAATGAAACCCTTCAATTGCTTTCGCTTCAGGCTCCTGCATCCATTGAGCAAGTGATGGCTGCTGCCCGGCAAGTGCGCACCCGGTATTTTGAAAACAAATTATTCCTGTACGGCTTCATCTATTTGTCCACCTACTGCCGGAATCATTGCGCCTTCTGTTTTTATCGGAAGACGAACATGAAGAGTCCGCGTTATCGAAAGCATCCAAAAGAAGTGGTAGAAATAGCCTGCCAGCTGGCCGACGCAGGCGTGCATCTGGTAGATTTGACCCTGGGGGAAGATCCTTTGATGCATGATACAGGTGACTTTCATATGCTCACCGATACCATCCGGAAGGTAAAGAAAGCAACGGATCTGCCGGTAATGATTTCACCTGGCGTCGTCCCCGAAAACATCCTCCACGACTTTGCCGCCGCAAAAACCGACTGGTATGCATTGTACCAGGAAACCCATAATTCGGCGCTGTTTAAAAGAACAAGAATCGGCCAGTCTTTTAGCGTTCGAAATGAAAAAAGAAACGCTGCACGCCGTGCAGGAATGCTGGTGGAAGATGGTATCTTGCTGGGCATCGGAGAGACCCTCGAAGATCGTGCAGACGCCATTTTAACAATGCAGCAAAATCATGTGAATCAGGCCAGGGCCATGAGTCTCGTGCCTCAACCCCATACACCTCTTCAGAACATGGCCAGCCCTTCCAATACCTTAGAATGTTTATGTATTGCGGTCATGCGTCTGGCCATGCCGGACCGATTGATCCCCGCCTCACTGGATCTTGAAGGCATTAAAGGCCTCAAAATGCGCCTTCTTGCCGGTGCCAATGTGGTCACCTCCATCATTCCTCCAAACAACCGGCTGGCCGGCGTTTCTCAAAGCTCTCTCGATATTGAGAAAGGGCTGCGAACCGTTTCCGAAGTCGGTAAAGTAATCGACGCATTGGGGCTGGAAATTGCCGGCGAAACAGCATACAGCGACTGGATCGCAAAACAAAAAGCAATCATCCCGCCAGGAGCCGGCGCCGTTAATTGTATCAAAATGAATTGACTGGATGGCACTGTTGCGTTAAGAGAACAATTGTTCCTGCGGGGGGTGGATCGCAAGGTGATCATGTGGACTCTAAATCCACATAGACGGGTGCAACTCCCGTACTCCCCGCCAAATCAACCGCTTATAATTCAGAGAGAACGGATTTGATTATCACTTGGAGCCAAACCCAGACACAGCGTTTAAATGAACTGGATGCTCCTCAACGGGAGATGGAACGCCGGTTTGAAAGCGCCGAAACCCGCGAACATGCTTACAAGAGACTGGAAAAGCAACTGGTAGCAGATCACCGCAGGGCGCTGGATGAATTTCGTCGAACCGGTTCAAGACCCGCCCTTTGTAAACTGGAAAGCATCCTGGTAGATGTTCTAATAAAAGAGGGTTTTGTTCAAGTGACCACCCCTATTATCATGTCCAGGGGCCTCCTGGCCAAAATGTCCATCGGCGCCGATCATCCTCTGCAGTCCCAGATTTTCTGGGTTGACAGGAACAAATGCCTCCGCCCCATGCTGGCCCCTCACCTCTATTATATTCTGGTCGATCTGCTGCGCTTATGGGAAAGGCCCGTTCGCATCTTTGAAGTGGGCCCCTGCTTTCGAAAAGAATCGAAAGGGGCTTTGCATGCCAGTGAATTCACCATGCTCAACCTGGTTGAGATGGGACTGTCAACCGATGACCGGGAAAACCGAATACGGGAACTGGGAACCCTGGTTTCGAAAGCTGCCGGCATCAAAGATTTCCATTTTGAGACCGTCCATTCAGAGGTTTACGGGAATACCCTGGACATTGCCGCGGGTGGCGACAACACGGAAATCGGTTCTTCGGCCATGGGACCGCATCCCCTTGATCGCCCATGGAAGATTACCGACAATTGGGTGGGAATCGGCTTCGGCCTTGAACGATTGCTGATGGTCGCGAAAAACGCAAATAATCTCGCAAAAATGGGACGCAGTCTGACTTATTTAAACGGCATACGGCTGAACATCTGAGGACTTCCCATAAAACAACACCAAATAATTGAGAGATTTCATGTTAGCGGCAGTTGTGGGTGGAAATCTGCAGGGTATCGAAGCGGTCTACTTGTCCCAAAAAGCCGGGGTGGATGTTAGACTGATAGACAAAAACCGTTCAGCACCCGCTTCAGGGTTGTGCGATCAGTTTATTCAGTTTGAGGTTACCTCCGAAAACCATCCCGGAAGCATATTTGAAGGTGTCGATCTGGTCATTCCGGCGCTTGAAAATATGGATGCGCTCATGGCCCTTGAACACTGGACAAGCGTATTGGAGATACCTTTTGCTTTTGATCCTGCGGCCTATGGCATATCTTCTTCCAAATCGAAATCCAACCGGCTTTTCGAAGAACAGCATGTACCTATTCCTCGTCCCTGGCCCTATTGCGGCTTTCCTGTTTTAGCAAAACCGGACACTGGAAGCGGGAGTCATGGCGTTAAAGTATTTCACGAACACACCGCGCTAGAGGTCTACAAAAAAACAGCGCTCGAAAGCATCGTTTTACAGGAATTCGTTCAAGGACCGTTCTATTCCATTGAAGTACTGGGGGCCCCTGGTCAGTATGCATCCCTTCAGGTAACCGACCTTCATATGGATCAACACCATGACTGCAAACGGGTTTTGGCACCCACGGATTTGCCGGATTCCCTTGTTTCAGAATTCAAGCGGACGGCATGCACACTGGCCCATGCCCTTGCTCTCAACGGGCTGATGGATGTGGAAGCGATTTTACACGAAAATGAGCTGAAAGTACTGGAAATTGACGCCAGGTTACCCAGTCAGACGCCCACCGCGGTGTACTGGTCAACAGGGCTCAACATGATTCAGCTTCTGGGAGATCTTTTTTTAAATGGAATCTACAACACGCCAACCGAGTCCATTAACAAAAATGGTGTCATATATGAGCATATTTGCGTAAGACCGCACATCCTGGAAGTTGCCGGTGAGCGTGTCATGTCGGGCGCCACATCCCTTGGAATTCATACCGATTTTTTTGGTGCAGACGAAGCCATCTCAAATTATAAGCCGGACCGTGAACAATGGGTTGCAACCTTGATTTTTCGTGATAGTGATCGTAAGAGCGTCCAAAAAAAGCGTGATCACACCATTACTGACATCATGCGACATTTGAACATTGAAACATATCTGGACACCGTACCGCTGGAAAATGGAAGGGGGCAAACGCCATGACGCGACTCCGTACAGACGATGTCCAAGGTATTCCAGCTAAACTTCATGAATATGATCTCGAATTGAGACGTAAAACAGGTTGTTCTCTAAGGCGCCTCGCATGCCATGCCGCCGGAATCGAAATCAAAAAGGTGGAAGATCAAGTTCACCGTTTTCCCATTGGCATCATCCCTGTTACCAGCGGAAAAGGAGTTATCAAAGGCTTCTCTGATGCGGTGTATGGGATCGTTTCCCATCTGGGGTTTGCCGCCTTCATCACGGAAGCCACGGATGTGGCGGGCTTGGCTGAAGCCTTTCGAAGAAATGCTGACGCCATTGTGCTTTCGGACGATACGCAGTTTGTGGCCATTAATATTCAAAGCCGACATGTGATCGATAACTCGGAGGCGACGGCCAGGGGATATGTTGCGGGACTGGATCAGATGGTGAGTGGTGTAAACGCCAGAAGAGTGCTGGTGATCGGATGTGGCCCCGTCGGTTCCGCTGCTGCAAATGAGCTCGTTCTAAAAGGTGCAGCGGTATCTCTTTTTGACATTGACGTATCCCGTTGCCTGGAAATACGCGAATCCATAAAACGCGAATTAGAAAAAGAAATCCAAGTCACAACAGAACTGGAGACGGCCTTGCGCACCACACACTTAATCATCGATGCAACGCCGGCCCGGAATATTATTAAAGCACATCACGTTGGACCCGACACCTACATTGCAGCCCCCGGTGTGCCACCGGGCCTCGATCCGGAAGCACAATCTGAAATAGGCGACCGACTGCTTCATGATCCGCTTGAGATCGGCGTGGCCACAATGGCATTTTCCGCCCTTAAATGGCACATGCAGAATCCATTGGATACATAAGGAAAGAAAGAACTCTTTATTTTAAAATGGCATTGGATAAAAGAAAAGAAAACCCGACCAAACGATACTATCGTAAGCGGATTGAGCTGTTCCGGTTGATCGAAAAAATTAAGCTGTGGCCTTCACGCAAGGGAACGCTGCACGGCATCAAAACCATTCAGAAGCTGGGTGACCAGGCACTGATCACCACCCACTGCAATAAGACCTTTATGGTCAACAACTCCAGGAACAGCAGAGCCGCCCGATGGCTTAGAAATAAGTGGATCTCGAAAGTCTGCCCCGTCTGCGGCGTACCGGATTGGAAACTGGAAAAATATTCGGTCACTCATTTTAAACGCCATCACGGCTCTCTGCTGCTCGAAAAGAATGGAAACACGCAAGAAAAAAGCTAGAAATTTCTATCTCTCCCAGAAGCACGGCCCCTGATTAACGAAATTGAGCATTTCCTCTCGCGTCATGTCCTCAATACCCAGTTTGTCCAGAGTTCTTCCTTCGGTCCAGAAATCATAATCCAGCATGGCGCCTGCCAGATTGATCATCGCTTCCGTCATAACCGTATCCACACCAAGCGCATCACCGAAGCATACCAGGGGAACAAGGCTGTTGGGAATTTCATCCAACACATGGTGATACGACAAAATATGTTTTGGAGCGGAGAAACCTTCATAGTAATGGTTATTCTGAAGGGTGCTGTACATATCCTCCCCTTCAATGTCATAACACTCTTTGTACCATCCTCGAATGTCGAGAACCGGCACATCCAATGCCCGGGCGATGTCGCTTTTCTCCCTGTCGATCTTCTCCATCACATTGTCACAGATGTATCGGGTAATAATGTCCCGATAGTATCTGAGATCCTCGCCTTTTGCCGCACGCTCCAGAAGGCCTGAATTCAAAAGCATGGGCGCCGGGTGGACCACTGCACCGGTATTGTTAATGCTCGTTTCCAGGACATTGGTTGCCGCCGCATACTCCGGATAGAGTTCCTTCATCACCTGAATGAGTTTATCCGTTCCGCTGGCCGGAAGCGCTGCCGCCCTGACCCGGTTTTTCACTTTCATAATCTCCACGTGCGCAGGTCCACGCGATTCCGTGGCGTATATGAACGTCTGGCATTCTCCCAGAAGCACTTTCTTCTCCAGACAGTACCGCCTGAAAACCTGGTACACTTCCAGAGCGCCCCCGGTTCTGCCCGGCGAAAGAAGAAGCATCTGGCCATCTTCAAGACATCCGCAGAGCAATGACGCCGTGTTCCGATGGGCAAGCGCGGGAAGAATGGCCATGATCAGGTCAACCCCCGAAATAGCTTCATCCATGCTCGTGGTAAGCAGATTGAGTTCCGCAAATCCTTCGACATCCCCCTCCAGCTTTATGCCGCCTCTTTCCGCAACGGGATCGATTTCTTTTTTATAAAAACTGAAGAGATTGACCGAATGTCCTTTCAAACTGATATGGCCGGCTGTTGCAAGGCCACCGTGTCCTGCACCCAGTACTGCGACTTTCATAACGCCTCCTTTTCGGCATTCATATCTTTATGATTTTTTCTTTTTCCTCCGGATTTCCGCACCATCAGGAACCCTTCGATGTGATTTACCGATCTCTAAACCCTTCAAAGCTTCCATGTCAACGAAAATCCGCAAATATTTTCATTGCAGTAAACTTTTTTTACCTTAAACGCATTTCAAAAACTCTCCCCCTGTCATTTTGTCTTAAAACTAAAGCTTCTTGTCATATGTACTAATTTTTTAAAAATACCAACACCTTATGCTGATTTTTTACTTGAAATTTTCATAAATTATGATATAGATCTCCCTGGTCTGAAGCCCGTGTAAGATTCCATAATTTTTGGCAGCGCTTTTTTTATTAAATTTTATTATTGGGAGGAAAAAAGAAATGAAAAAGTTTGGACTCACATTACAAACCATTACCCTGTTATTATGCTTTTTTTTTATAACAGCCGGCATAGCGGCGGCGGAGGAAGAACCCATGGCGCCGGGTGAAGGCACCACCGTTGCCGAGGCGGACAAAGCGGTTGAAGATGCCCCCAGTGCCTCACTGGATGTCGCCTTTTTGAGCCAGTATATCTGGCGTGGCTATGA
>JAJDOH010000289.1 GCA_022340265.1 Deltaproteobacteria bacterium
TGATTGCGGCCCACGGGGTGCATCTGGATAAAACGGAAATTCGATGCCTTTATGAAAATGGCGCCGGTATCATCCATGTTCCTGAAAGCAATATGAAACTATCTTCCGGGATCGCTCCGCTGGCGGATATTCTGGCCATGGGAATCAGAACCGGACTGGGAACAGACGGCTGCGCCTCCAACAACAACCTGGATCTCTTTGGTGAAATGGATACGGCAGCCAAACTATCAAAAGTCGCCACCGGCAGGCCAGATACGGCGAGTGCCCGACAGGTGCTTGAAATGGCAACCATTGGAGGGGCGGCCGCGCTGGGACTTGAAAAAGAGACAGGAACCCTTGAAAAGGGAAAAAAGGCGGATATCATCGTCGTCGATACGACCGCACCGCATCTCTGCCCTCTCTATGATCCGGTTTCCGCTCTGGTCTATGCTGCCTGTGGGGCCGATGTAAAGGATGTGGTCGTAGATGGTACGACTCTCATGAAAGAAAGGAAACTCTGTTTCCTGGACCCTGATGAAATCATGGCCAGGGTTAGAGAAATCAGCGAAAAAATCCGGCTTTAGCCCTTTGAATCTTTTTTCCACACCTGTTGCAGAGGCTTTTTCACTCCGAAGGTTTTGTAACTGACGCCAGAAAAAGCATTGCCTTATAAATATTTTGCTGCTATCTATTCGGGGTGAGTATGCCATATGGATGAAGTTTAGCGGTTTGCGGTTGGCACAATCTGTCGTTTTGTAGTGACCACCCCGAATCGTTACACCAGATCAAAAAACATGCAATAATAGGTTGTTATGCACAAAAAGCGAAATACTACTTTAATACTTGCCGTGTGCGCCATCTTGTTGGTTTTCGGTTTTATCGGATGGTTTCTGGTTGCCATTTTTGAGGGAGAAAAACCAAAAATAGAACTGGGCCCGGTACCGGTTTTTCTAACCAAGGCCACTGAAGTCCCTCTGGTGGTAACCGATGCGAAGAGGGGGATCAGAACCATCAAAGTCACCCTGAAACAGGGCAGCCGTCAAGTGACGCTTATGGAAAAACGGTTTCCCTTTGAAGGCTTTTTCAATGAGGAAGGCGTTCACCGCTTTGACAGCGTCATTCCCATCGATGCTTCAGAATTGACTCAGGGAAGAGCCGATTTTACGGTATACGCCTGGGATTACTCGAGAAGCAGCGGCGGAGACGGTAACCTGACCATCGCCGAACACAAAATGGTGGTCGACACCATCCCCCCTGCGCTGAGGCTGGTGACGCAACTCAATTATGTGAATGAAGGAGGCACCGGTCTCATTGTCTATCAAACCACCTCAGATGCCGTTAAGAGCGGCCTCTATGTGGGCGAGCGGTTTTTTCCCGGATTTCCCGCTGCCAAAGACGATAAAGAAGGAATGCATGTCTGCTATTTTGGTATTGAGGTTGACATACCAAAAGATGTCAGCCTATATCTTTGGGCGAAAGACAAGGCCGGAAACGTTTCAAAAGCCGTCATGAACCGTAGCATCCATATCCGCAACAAACGATTCCGCACGCGAAAAATCAACATTTCGGAGCGATTTCTTGATCAAGTCCTCCCCTATTTCACGCCCGAGTTGAAGGATCCAACCGCTCAGAACATAGCAAAATTCCTTGAAATCAATCAGCGTGTCAGAAAAGAAAACGCCAGCGTTTTCTATGATCTGCGCACCGACACCAGTCCTGACAGGTTATGGGAAGGCACCTGGCTCAGGCTTAAGAATGCTGCCGCCATGTCAAAATTCGCCGACAAACGGCTTTACTTTTATAAGGGTAAAATCATCGATGAGCAGATGCATATGGGTGTTGACCTGGCCTCACTGGCCAGTTCAAAGGTGGGCGCCGCCAACAATGGTCGCATCATCTTTGCTGACCGCCTGGGAATCTACGGTTTGACCGTTGTTATTGATCACGGTCAGGGTTTGGCTTCCACCTACAGCCATCTCAGCAAACTCAATGTAAAACCGGGGCAAACCGTCGCTAAAGGAGACGTTATCGCATTGACAGGACAAACCGGATTGGCGGGAGGAGATCATCTCCACTTCGGCATGATGGTCAGCGGCTTCTTTGTGAACCCCATCGAGTGGTGGGATACTCACTGGATAAACGATAACGTCATCAGGAAGTTAGACGCCATCAAGTAGCAGGGGCACTCACCCCCGCCTTGGTGGCTGCATTTGAGCTTCCCAAAGGGGCGCACTGGCGAAATTCAAAACGTGATGAAGTCTATTTCTTTCTGTTTTTGATACTGGCTTTGAATTGGTCCCAGAAATCCTGGGTGGTGTTTTTGGACAGGGCACCCCATCTTTTTTCAAAGTACGACTGCGGCAACTTCTTCTGCCAGGGTTCCCAGGGATCTTTTCCCTTTTGGATGGCACCGAGAATTTCATTTAAAAAGACGGCGATGTTGCTTATTTCCTCTTTAGGCAGATATGAATCAGCGCCTTCCTTGACAGATCGGAGCAGATTGCCGGGCGTAAATGCATGAGCGGTCAGCATAACGGCAGGGACGCCCTTTTCATTGGCAATCTCCAGAAGACCATAGCCGTTCACTCCCATGATATCCAGAATAGTTAGGTCAAATTGCTGTGATTCCAATAAGTTCTTCGCTTCTTCAAATGTGGAAGCTTTTACCACATCACACATTTCCAGCAGTTCTTCCAGCATATCCAGTACATCCGCCTCATCGTCCACAATGAGGATTTTCTTTCCATCCAGCAGGGTATACTCCGACATAACGCTTGCTCCTTAATCCAGTTTTCGGTTTCACTCAGGCATTATGAGCATCAGGGAAATCTTGAAGGGATCATCAAGTGGCGTGTCTAATAGAATGATTCGTGGGCGTTAACCGGGAATCTTGATCCGTTTCATGGCCTGATCCATCAACAGCTGGTATCCGCTTTTTTTACCAATCAAAGGCGCTTTCTTGCGCTGGCTCCAGACAGTCTCCGGTCGCGCCTGCACTATAAACACATTTTCCGGAAAAGAAAAGTCCCCATCGATGGCCCACTCGATATCCATGGGACGTCCATAGTGTTTTTCAATACCCTTAGCAATTTCCATCAATTTTCGAATTTCCGCTTCTCTAAGGCAGCAGGTGTTCTGCATATCCATTTCAACATCCACGTCTTTCACTTCTCCGCACTCGACATCATGGACACACATGATATGCTTCATGGAGACGGTTTTCTCATTAATCTCTTGGGTCACTTTATCGACCACGAACTTGTCAGGATTAACGGAGCCTGAAACCACCGTTTCCCCCAGCCCCCAACTCCCTTCAATCACAACCTTTGACGGATCGCCATTGGTGGGGTTCAGGGTAAACATAACGCCCGCAGCCCTAGAATTGACCATCTTCTGTACGCCCACGCTGATCAGCACTTTTTCGTGGGGAAAATTATTCTTGTTCCGATAATCGATGGCACGGGGTGTATAAAGGCTTGCCCAGCACCTGCGGACACTGTCGATAATATGGTCCTCTCCAACGACCCACAAATAGGTATCCTGTTGCCCGGCAAAACTGGCATTGGGCAGATCCTCAGCCGTAGCGCTGGATCGTACCGCTACCGGCACGTTTTCCAAATCACATTTGCCGCACAACTCGGAATAGCCTTTACGGATAGCGGCTTTGACCTCATCGTTCATGTTCGTCTTGATAATAATGTTCTGGATCTCCTCACTGGCTTCATCAAGGGAACTGACATCGCCCGTGCGAACCTTTAAAAGGATATCCATGATTTTATCCCTGATACCCGTCTCCGTGATAAAACTCAGAAAACTGTCCGTGGTCACGGCAAACCCCGGCGGAACACGAACCCCGGATTTAATCATCTCTCCTAAACTGGCATTCTTGCCCCCCACCGTTGGAAGGGAATTCTTGTCAAGAAGTTCAAAATTGAGAATGTAGTCCATCTGTTACTCCATGGGGGATTTTCCCCTCCCCCTGGAACCACCTAACTGTTTCAGTCTTTTGCGGTCCGAAGGGAGGAGGGGTTAAAAGGTAAGCATTTAAGTTATCAGGCTCTTTCCAGAATGGTGACCACGCCCGTATCGCCATCTACCCGGATCATATCACCGGTCTTGATGACGGATGTGGCAACACCAGTACCGGTAACCGAAGGTACGCCGTATTCCCGGCAAACAATGGCCGCATGGCTGGTCAGGCCGCCGATGTCGGTCACCGCAGCTTTGATCTTGGTGAAAACAGGCGCCCAGGAAGGATTGGTGGTGGGGCAAACCATGACCTCTCCCGGTTCCAGGTCGATGACCTGTTTGAGAAGTTTGAGAACCCTTGCCTTTCCTTCGACGACCCCTGCTGAAGCGGCAAATCCCTTAATTTCAGAGACATCTTCGGCGCTCACTTCTCCTTGTCCCATGCCTTTGAGCCATTCCTTCACCTTGTCGGTGGTAATCCCCCACAGCATGATGGTAAAAGGTTCGGCCACTTCTTCAGGCGGAACACCCAGGGCCGGGGTGGGATTCCAGTTGCCGGCCGCCTCCAGAATTTTTCTCCTCTTCGCAGCTTTGGCCTTGTAATAATCCCCACGAACCGGGATGTTGACACCCAGGGCCCATGCGGTGGAAACTTCGGTCAGAAGTTGAGGGATTTCATAGCGGTTGAACATGTAGATGTCATCCGGTTGATTGATCATCCCGTTGTCCACCAGAAGCTTTCCGAACTTCCTGATCTTGGAAAACCAGATGGTGTGGAACCAGTGCTCCACCCAGAACAGGTGATCTTCCGCATATCGGTAAATGGTCCTGATGGTGTTGTAAGCGCCATCAAAGGCTTCCCTGTCCTCGTCGCTGGCAATCAGTTTGCGGTATTCAGCGACGGTTGCATCCCTTTCCTTTTCAACGTCATCCAGAGACCGTTCGATGGTTTCACCGTTTTCCAGTCGTTCCACGTAACTCTTGATGTAGCCGTATGGAATTTCCGGCGTGTCGACCCAACTCCCCTCATAGTGAAACCAGCCGCTGCCGTTCGAGACGAAAAACCAGGGATCCTTGGACTTTTCATATTCCTCAAGCCACTGTCTTCCGTCTGGGGTCTGATTGAGCTCCGCAATTTTGTCATCGACCGATGCGTCTTTCTTGAGAGTACCCGCAACACCCCGTAAGGACACCGCCAACCTGGACAAGCGGCACAATTCCTCTTCAGGTCGGAACATGGAAACGTAGGCGCCTGCCACCATCTTCCCAATGGTGCTTTCACTGATACCCGGGAAAAGTTTACGGGCCACATCCCCGAACATGAGGTAGGCCAGATAGGTCAGATTCAGCATTTCAAAATGGTACTGCCATCCCTTGAACATCATGTGGACAATCTTGTCAAAGGATTCGATCAGGTCATAGGATACATAAAAGCCCTTGGGTGCCGGAAGTACCTGGTCGTCGGGGACAAATTCGGGCATTTCGGTTGGAATTTCAAGGGCCTTCATCTCCTCACCCAGGGCCTTGAATTTCGTCAGCCATTTGTCCCACAGCTCATTATAATGCTCAAAGACATAAAAAACCCTTTTCTCAAAATGAGCGGCCTTTTTTCCGATAACCTCGTCGGGCGGGGGAGCTATGGCGCAGATATAGAGGTAGCACCCAACCATCCGCTGTGCGATTCCCTGTGCCGGCGGAATACAGAAGACCCTCGTGGTGTACTGTGAAAGGGCTATTTGCCACGCTTCCTGAAACAAAAGGTCTAAAGGCGGAACCGGGTCCGGCGCATGGATTTTGTCCTGATACCAGAACTGCTGTTTTTCCCAGTCAGCCCTATCTTTCGAGAACAGATGGTGGGACGGGTACATTTCTTCCCATCCCTCAAGTTCAGCGGGAACCTGGTACTCGTGAGGATCCGGAAATCTTCCTGCTTTTTCGTCTGCCATTTTTCGCCTCCCTGCTTCAAGGTTTTGAATTAAATGAAACGAACCTAACCACCCAAAAAATGCGTGAATCGTCAAAGGATCATTAAAACGTCAAAATTTGTTAGACGGTATTGGGACAAAAAAGAACATGGAAACACAAGCCCGAAGGCTCCTGGAGCAATATCTGTCAGAAAAGGACTGTATCCGTCCTTTTGAACCTGGTTATTTCAGATGTTCATCACATGGAAAGTATTCAAAAACTTGTTTAGGATGGTCACCGATTTAATGGAAACTGTCAAATCCTTTTTTCTTATGGTATTAATAAATTTTGCTTATGGACTGGATTGAATCGCAACCGCATCTAAAACGCTGAAAGGCACCTTAAAAAATGCAATATCTGATCCGCCTGGAAGATGACACGGCCATTGATCCCGCTGTGGTGGGGCATAAATTTGCCTCACTGGCCAGGGCGACGCGTTCGGGATTCAAAGTCCCCTTGGCCTTTGCCATCACGGTGAATGCCAACGATTATTATCGCCGAAACAAGATCTGGCCCCAATGTCTTGGAAATGAAATCAGGGATGCAACCCAGGAAATAGGCCTTCCCGAAGGGGTTTCGGTACGGTCATCGTCAACCCTGGAAGACCTGGGCGAAAAAAGCTTTGCCGGCCAGTACGATACCTATCTTGATGTACAAAATGAAAGGGATTTGAAAGAAAAGATTGAAAAATGCTGGGAGAGTGCCACATCACAATCGGTTCTTGCTTATCTCCATGATCCGTTGAACCCAAGTGAAGAAGCACCCCTCATGGCCGTCATCATTCAAAAAATGGTCCATGCCAAAGCTGCCGGTGTTGTTTTCAGCCGAAATCCCATGTACCCTCTCAGGAGCGAGGTGGTCGTCGAAGGGATCGTCGGCCTGGGCGAAAAGCTGGTCAGCGGCCATGTGACGCCCTATCGTGTCTTTGTTCGCGGCAACCGCGTCGTGAAAGACAAAACCGTTACCGAAATGGATCCATCGGACAATGGAATCCTTAAGGATTTAAACTGGCTGGAAATAGCGAACCTGGCCAGAAAGGCCGAGACCCATGCCGAGGGAAGGCCCCAGGACATTGAGTGGGCCATCGATAATAACCACAAGTTGTGGCTTCTCCAGTCCCGTCCCATCACCACCATCAGGAAGGCGGATCTCAAAGCGCCTCCAGGAACCTGGACACGAAAAATCGCCGAGGATCTCTGGGCGGATCGGCTCACGCCTTTACTGGCGGATGCCATGATGAAAAATACATCCCGCTTCGATCTCTCAAAAAGCGCCCGGTTCCTTAAAATGCCGGTGATCCAGCCCAGTCTGTCCGTCATCAACGGATTTCTTTATGTCAACTGTGAAAGCCTGAAACAGGTTCTCACACTGCTCCCTCAAACATTCCGCATCAGTGAGCTGCGGTCCCTCTTCCCCCCGGGATTTGAAATTGATTCCATACCGTCTCCCAACGTCGGCAAGCTGTTTTCATTGGTAGTTCGGGCCTTAGCTTTAGGCATCACACAACCGCAGGGAAACCCTCTTTTGTGCCGGTCTCTCACACGTTTCAACATGAGAAAACTCCAAGGAAAACTCAACACAATTGATCGGTTGCCCCATGAAACGGCCCCACAGGCGCTGAAAAAGACCGGTGAACTCCTCGGATGCCTGGCCCTTCTTCAGGAAAAAAACCAGTGGCCCTATTTTTACGCCACGGTTTTCACATGGGTGTTGAAGTGGGTTATTAAAGATCTGGGGGGGTTGACCCACTCCGATTTTCTTCATCTTCTCGGTACGAACACCGACAATATCACCACCCGGATCGAACACGAAATGAGAGGATTGGCGGAAGCGGTCGCACATGATGAAACGCTTCTCGACAAATTCAGGAATTTCCCCGGTCAATGGGTCGGGACTCTCCCTCAGCCGCTTCAGAGAAAGTTTGATCAATTCCTTTTTAAATACGGATGTCGCTCCCGTCACCGAACCCTTTATGTGAAACGATGGGCGGAAGCACCTGAAGAGATTCTGGGAATGATGGCGAACCTTTTGGGAAATTCAAAAAACGGCGGTACGCCGAAAGCCCCTGCCCTCCCCGCAGCCGCCCTGCTGCAAAAACTCCCGTGGCACCTACGTCTCCTGGTGCGGCCGCTCCTGAAATCGGCCTGCGGTTTTTTAAATCTACGGGAGAACCTGAGGTTTTTTCTGGACAAAATTCTCTACCGGGTCAGACAATCCCTGCTGATGGTGGGGAAAAAGAGCGGTCTGGGGGAAGACGTGCTGTTTCTGACCCAATACGAACTTGAACAGGTGGTGTACGACAGAACCGAGATTGAAGATGCAAAGCGCTTGGCCGTGGACAGGCGGGAAGCATTCCTCAAAGAGATCGACGTTTACGCCTTTTACATTGACGGCAGACCCATTGACGAACTACCGTCACGGTCAAAAATCATTCGCGGCATCGGCACCAGCCCCGGCAGGGCCACCGGACGGGCCCGAATCGTCGATGATCCAACCAAGCAGGGCATCAAAAAAGGGGATATCCTGGTGGCCAAGAACACCGACCCGGGCTGGACCCCTATACTGCGGGTGGTCAGTGGAATTGTTGTGGAAGAAGGAGGAATTCTGAACCATTGCTCCATCGTGGCCCGGGAACTGGGCATCCCCGCCGTGGTCGGCGTACGCCAGGCCACCCGAAAAATACCGGAAAAAACGCAAATCACCATCGACGGGGACCTGGGCGCTGTTCAACTGGCGGAGGGTGCGTCACGCCACATGTGAAAAAGTGTGAAAAAGATGAAGCGAACAATCAGCAGGGCCCCAGAGCCAAAATGGAAAGATTAAAAAATTGTTTCATTTTGTCTCGTCCATACCGCGTCGCTCATGGTCCTCAAATTTCACGCGATCATAAATGTTCTGTAAGGACAATTTAACGCCTAAGGATTTAATGATGAACGCGTCCGATTGTGATTTGTATTCATCCAGGACCCATTGTCCGTTGTCATTTTTTTGGAAATGTTCCACATGAAAGGAATACTGGTCAACCAGAATATAGTCTCTTAAAGAAATAACGTTGCGATAGGCCATAAATTTGCTTCCCCGGTCATAATCCTTTGTGGCGGCTGAAAGGATCTCGAAAAGTACGATGGGGTTTACAACAACGTCGTCTCTTTCCCCCGAGAATTCCACCGTATCGCATACAATACTCACGTCCGGATAAACGTAATGCTTAGCCTTATCCACCTGAATTTTCATGTCGCTCGCAAGGGCATAACATGGGGAATCCTGCAGCGCCCCGTGCAGGGACGAAGTTATATTCACGGCGATCAGATTGTGATTAAAGGAAGCACCGGTCATGGCAAAAATATCGCCATTAAAATACTCGTTCTTGCTTTCTGCGTTTCTTTCCATCCGGAGATAGGCTTCAGGCGAAACATATCCTCTTTCCGGTTGCGCCATCAGGTTCCCTCCCTCTAAAATGTAACAGATGATTTTCTAACAAATAACATTTGCCCACACTGGTTTATACAATATCAAAAAAATGCCTTAAGACCCAAATAATTTCTTTCCCCTTCCGCCCGGGAACAGAATCGACCTGCCTGTTTCGACCTTTCAACTTCGTCTTGACCACTGGAATCCCCACGGTGCATTCAGAGTCCAAACGAGCAGTCGACGGGTGAAAGGGTATCTCCCACATTTCGAGGGTACGGAATCTTTTGGATATGTTTCAGAAATTTAAACATAACCAACGCATGAGATAGGATGCACATTTCAGTGTCCAAATTCTCCTGCCTTGAAGATATCACAGGCTTTGGCCTCAACATATATATTGGACCTTTGTCAGATTACACAGGTTTTGACAAGAAGCATTCTTATGGGTTATGGCAGCTCGCAACATAACTCAATGTATACCATTTTTGAAGGCTCAAAAGCGGCACACAATATGTGGTATAAGGCCACATGCACTCCGTACGGATGTCTTGATAGTTTACAGTTAATCATACCAATGTTATGTTTGATCATGGCGGGATTCTAAGATCATGCCAGAATTGTTGAGTTTCAGGGCGCTGTAATGGTTCAGG
>JAJDOH010000124.1 GCA_022340265.1 Deltaproteobacteria bacterium
AAAGAAGATATCGTACCTTTATATTGGATTTGCCTTCCTCCTGATGTATGAAACGTTTTACCCATCGCTTTCCTCAGAATCCACATCAAGGGTTTTTGGAATTATTCAATGGCCTGAAATTTTCGCATGAATCGCCTGTCGATATAATCTTTGATCAAAAAGGCGAGCCTGCCGCTGAAGGTGAGCCATTTTTTCTCGAAAATCCCGGTGCCGTCGCCCAAGTTGAAAATCAGAAGATAATCGCCGCCCGGATCAAAGGGTTTTAGCGCACGCCCATCCAGCTGCGCCATGAGGTTGTGTAGCAGCACCGGGTTCTGCCGCACGGCATAGACCCCCACCTTGTTCAGGGGCTGATCCTGAAAATAGATGCAATCCCCTCCGCCGAACATGTCCGGATATTTCGCAGACTGGAGGTATTGGTTCACCGGCAGGCCGCCGTCCGGTCCTGTGGGGAGGCCGGATACCTTGAAGATCGCATTGGGTTTGACGCCAAGGGCCAAAAAAATAAAATCGAGCCCATGGGTTTCTCCCGTATCCAGAACCACACCGCCACCCGTGATCCTTTTAACACGGTGTCCTTCCAGAATCCGGATATCCCTTCTTGAGAGGGACTTGCGGGCTCTTCTCCGAATTCCTTCCGAAAAGCCGGCCATGAGGGTACTACCTGCAAAGACCGTAATCCCGGCGGAATTTTTCCCTGTATTTCTCGAAAGCCGCCAGAGGTTTCCGGCGATCTCCACAGACGAGGGGCCACCGCCCACGATTCCGATACGAAGGGGCTTTTTAGACAGAAGCCCTTTGATACGGTCCCGGGCCTCCTGAAGTCGTTCGATGGGTTTTACCGTATAAATGTTTTCCGTATCCCCTTCCATGTCCGGTTTGGGGACCTCGCTGCCGGCATTAAAGGAAACCACATCATAGGGGATCTCCCGGCCCGATTCCATGTGGACGATCTTCTTTTCGGGGTCCACCCGCGCCGCCCTGCCGAGAATGAATCTTCCCCTTTGTTTTTCCACCACGTGCCGGGTGGCAAACCGAATGTCCGCCGGGGTATAAAACCCGCCCAGCATACCGGGGCCCATACCCGAATAATAGTGATAGTCCGAGGGACCGATCACGGTTACGTCATGCCCCTTTTTAACGAACCCGTGAATGTCGGCCAAGGTCATCATATGGGCATGCCCTCCGCCAACAAGCAACAGACGTCGCCCCATGTTCAACTCCTTTCTTCGATGACCGAATCCATCAATTGCCCCAGCTGCCGGAGGTGGGCCTGTTCCTCGTCCGCCAGTTGTGAGAGGAATTCCTGACTCTCTTTCTGCTCCACCCGCTCCGATGCCCTGAAATAAAGATCAAGGGCCTGGGCCTCAATGGACATGGCCAGTTCAATGACGCCTTCTGGGGATTCCAGGTCCGGGTTGAAAAACGAAACATACTCCTCCGTGGTCATCCCCCCTTCCGCAGCGGAAGCCACCTGATCGGATGCGAATGCTTCCTGGGAGACCGTCGTATGGGAAATCCGGACGTACTCCCGAAAGATCCGATCCCGGTGATTGATTTCTATTCGGGAGAGCTTTTGAAACAGATTTTTGACGGCCTCGCTATTTACCGTTTTCGCCATGGAGACGTAGAATTCCTCAAGGCCCAACTCCAGACCATAGGCAATAACGAGCGTCTGTTCGGGGGATTCATTGCCGGTGAAAAGCTCAAGCCCCTTTTCCTGACCGAAAAAGGCCTTTTCACCGTTCCATGCCCGGATACCGCCCGCAAGGTTGATCACCTCTCTAAAACCCTTTCCTGAAAGCGTTTGGGCAGCCACCCGGCTGCGCCCGCCTATAGCTCAGTAAACCAGGGTCGGCTTTTCCGGATCGAGTTCGTTGATCCGGTCCCCGAGGTCACCCACGGGAATCAACTTGGCGCCCGGAATATGTCCGCCTTCATATTCCTTGGGCTGCCTCACATCGAGAATGGTCACATCCGAAGGCGGCGTTTTCATTATAAACGCTCTGGCCTGTTCGGCGTCATAAGACTTAACGGGTGTGAAAAACTGTTTCCATTTCATGACAATCTCCTTTAACGCTCCATCTCTTCTTTTAACAGAACCTGTTTCTCAGCAGGGGCTTCTGCCCGGAAATCGGGGTTCGTTTCCACCTCCGTCCAGATGTGATCCATTCGTCCTTTAACAGGTTTATGGTTCATCCCGGCTCACTAAAATGAATACAATGGGCAAGACATACATTATCGGCGCAGGCCGGTATGAGGCCGTTGTCAACCCTTTGATAACAGAGATTGCATTTCCTGGCGATCCCGTTTTCATGGTCAAAAGCAATGGCGCCATAGGGGCACTCATCAATGCAGGACTGACACCCGGTACATTTATCAGAGTCAAGCACTACGATCCCGTCCTCCCTTTTAAATATAACCGCTTCAGGGCATGCTTCCGCACAGGGCGGATCATCACAGTGCCTGCACAGGTTGACATGATAAACGAACTGCAGCTTGCCGTTTGTTTCTTCGGGGCCCTCCTCTGAAACAGTGATAAGCTTAACGCCAAAGGGTGTATGGAATTCCTGTTTGCAGGCCACCTCACAGGTTTTGCATCCCCAGCACAATTCATGATCGATTTTAATGGTATGATGTTTCATGGGATGCCTCCCGGGTTCCGATGGTCGTCATTCTCGGGGTATATCCTGCAGAGGAGCGTTCTCACATGGGTGGCGCCCATGGCAGGGTCGCAGCTTTCATAACGATTGTCCGTCAGGATATTGACGTTTGATTCCGCCCATCCGTGCCCCGGATCCCTGTTTTCGGGGAACCACCATGCATGTTCGGCAGAAACCACCCTCGGGTCCATTCCCCGGAAAAATTTGGCACGCTGCCGAATTTTCCCTCTGGGCGATTCGATAACGACCCATTCATTCTCCTTGATGCCCGTTTTCAGGGCGGTATCAGGATGAATTTCAACGACCGGGTCTTCATGAAGTTCCCGCATCCAGGGCAGTTGTCTGTTTTCCGAGTGGAAAAACCCGGGCTGCCTTCGGCCTGTAATCAGGATGTAGGGGTACGTTTTTGCCAACTCGGGTGTATTTGCAGGGCTTTCAGGCGGCTCCCGAAATCGGGGTAACGGGTCCTGCCCCATTCTTTCCAGCACCGTTGAATATAGTTCAAGTTTGCGCGAAGGCGTTGAAAATCCTTTTATTTCATATTTCTGAGGGACGGTCTCACCACGAAGGTAATCCATTTTTTTAAAGTCCCGCCATGTCAGGCCGGCAGGTTCCAGTATCCAATCGAGGGCCTGTTCAAAATCATCCCACCAGTGCTCTCCCTGTCCGACCCTGCGGGCAAGGTCGTTGAGCATCGCATGGTCCGACCGGCATTCCCCTACCTGGATCACCTTTCGCCTGGGCAGGATATAGCCGTGCCTTTTCCAGTAATCGCCGATGTAGTCCATCTCAAGCCAGGTTGCCGCAGGCAGGACGACGTCGGCCAGTTCCGCCGTGGGGGTTAGGAAAAAGTCGGACACTGCCATGAACGGAACTTTTAGAAGGGCACGGTATACTTCTTTTGCGTTACCTCTGGTCAATAAAGGGTTGGAGCTGATAAAAAACAACATTTTTACGGGGTAGGGCTTTTCGTCAATGATCGCATCCCATACGCATTTGGGATTAATGATGGCAAACTCACCGCCGAGGGGGAACCGGTCTCCGCCAAGACGTTTTTCTCTCTGGGCATCAGAGAGCATTCGATGCGCGCCGAAATAGCCCACATTTCTGATTCGCGGGGGTTGATGCAGGACCTGGCCACCCCGGACGTCAATATTTCCCGTAATTCCCATCAGGGCCATGAGCAGCCTGTCATTATCAGCGCAATTCACCTGCTGTTCTATGGCAACACCCCACTGAATTGCGGCAGGTTTTGTGGTGGCAAAAAGACGCGCCGCCTGAATAATCTTTTCTTTGGGGACCCAGGTAATTTCCGCTACTTTATCGAGGGGGTACTCCCGAACCCTTTCAACAAAGGGCTCCCAGCCGTAAACATGCGCTTCAACAAATTCCATGTCATAAAGCTTTTCTTCAATAATGACATGGAGCATTCCAAGTGCCAGGGCTGCATCCGTACCGGGCCTGAGCTGAAGCCATATATCGGCCCTGGCGGCGATTCTCGTCATGCGGGGATCAACCGCGATGAGTTTTGCCCCCTTGTTAAGGGCAACGGAAAAGTGCTCCCCCTTATATTCATCAGGATTGCTGATGACGATATTATTGCCCCATACCATAATGCATTTCGGGGCGTTTTCATAATCGACAATGGGGTTTGTTCCGCAGGTTATGATTGAGGTGGCTATACGCGGACCGTAGCAAAAATGCCCAGCCGTCAGTACGTTGGGGCTTCCAAGAAGATTTGCGAAGCGGTAAATCACAGCTTCATTCTCCCTGCCGGTCCCGTAACCCATGACGATGGACTCGGGCCCAAATTCATCCTTATAATCAATGATCTTTTCAGCGATTGTATCCAGTGCTTCATCCCATGATATGCGCTCCCATTTCCCGCTTGCTTTGGGACCGATTCTTTTGACAGGGTAAGTGAGACGGTCCGGGTGATAGGCCAACTGGATAGATCCCATGGCCTTGCTGCAAATGGTACCGTGGTTTATGGGGCAATCAGGGTCGCCGGAAATTTTTTCCACCTTTCCCTTCCTGGTATAGACCAGGACCCCGCAACCGCCATGGCACATTCTGCAATGGCTTTTGGTCACACGATCATACCCATACAATTCCTTTTCCTTTTCATGGTTGGCATACTTGAATTGAGTCATTGATAATCCCTTTACATTGCTTTCCTTCAAACACGTACGTCCCTACATCACCGAGCTCCACGGAAACCCGAATGCCTCGGGCCGCATGACCGACCGAAAATTGTTATTTCTGAAATATGTCGGCCGCTTTCATGCAACCCCTTTCCGGATAACTTATATGTTGTATACCAAACAATCGTACAGTTTAAAAGTTAAAGGCTACATTTCATATAACCTATGTACCACACCCCTCGATTACATAAACAGATCCAAAAAGCAAAATACATCCGAACGGTAATCAGTCTGGCAGAAAACCATGAACCTTTACAAAAAACGAAAGAAGTTGGCTCGATTTACAGCCATCATGGCGATGCTCATCCTTTCCGAATGCGCCATCGTGGGTCCGGATTACCATCCGCCAGAAATACGTGTTTCCGAGGCATGGCACACCCCCATGAAAGGCGGGCTTCAGACCGCGATACCCGATATCGAAACCTTGAGTCGATGGTGGACGGTTTTCGATGATCCGCTTTTGAGCCGGCTCATCCATCAGGCCGTCATGGGAAATCTCGATGTGAAAGAGGCACGTGCCAGAGTTTTGGAAGTCCGCGCCAACCGGCATGAGGCGTCTGCCGCCCTCTTCCCCACCCTCGACGCCACGGGGGAAATCTATAAGAGCAAGGGAAGCGAGGAGACAGGGGCCGGAACGAAGCGCACATCCTACTCAGCCGGTTTTGACGCCGGCTGGGAAGTGGACATTTTCGGCGGTATCAGGCGTGCGGTGGAAGCCGCCAATGCCGATCTTGAGGCGGAAAAGGCATCCCTTCAGGATGTCCTGGTCAACCTGACCGCTGAAGTGGCCGTAACATATTAATAAAAGAAACAATCTTAAGATTCTTAAAAATTTACCGGACAGCAGTGAAATAATATTGACATTTGACAGATATTAAGCCATATTTTCAGCCAAGTATAGAGAAACTGAAGATATGCTGGTTGCACGCTGTTCAGTAAGCGGCACAGCAACTTGTTCAAATCATGGCACGACAGGTAAATGCTGCGGCCCTAAGCTCGGTTTCGGACACGCTTTTTCAGCCCTTTTCACGGAAGATCTGAGGGAAGATCCGAACCGTTTTCAGAAAGATGGGACCCACATTTCAGGTATTCCCCAATTGCATCCGCCCCATTTGTGGGATCTAATTAATTGCGGATCAAATTGCTCCAAAAAGGAGCCGCTGCTTCCAAAAAACGACTTCTCGACTTGACTACTGAGCCGTACGCTTTTCTCTTAAGAAAAGCTTTGTAACCCCATTCAACCGGGTCTCTCAGCAAACTTCTTTTCCAGCAGGAAACAATTTGTTTCTGTTTTTCAGGATCAGATTCATTTGGAGGAAGAATCATGAGCGACGCCTATGAAAATGACGAACCCCATGGACGCAACACAGGTGCCAAAAAGGACATCTGGACCAAATTAAGCGCCATCGGAGGCGTCTCAACGGCAGTTATGGTCGCTCTGATCGGCTCCATCGGTTCATGCGTGCTGAAAGATCAACAGGTGCAGTCAAACCGGGTTCAGCTCTATACCGAATTGATGAGCAAGCGGGAAGACAGTGAAAATGCCCTGCGCAAAGATATGTTCAAACAGATCCTCATTTCCTTCCTGACCGAGGAAGCGGGCGGGGAATGTACGCTCACACGTATAGACAAAATGCTCTTGAACCTGGAACTGATCTCGCGCAATTTCCATGAGACATTGGATATTCGCCCGCTTTTTTTTCATGTGCTCCAAAAAATTGTAAG